>NZ_JAEQBP010000003.1:0-265780 GCF_017846595.1 Campylobacter sp. JH23
TGTGTCAATTGTTCTTTATATGTCTAGTTTATATTTTATTATGTAGCTTGGGTTTGTTCAATAATTGGGTTGGATTTTTAATCACTCAAGTTTATTTTATAGTGTTTATTGAGGTTTTATGGTTGGGAGGTATACACTTCTTGGTTGGGTTAGGGGTTAATGTTGGGTTAGGGTGGATAGACTATGATTGTTTATTCTTGTTGGCGAGAATGAATGTTATACTTGAGATAAATTTTTTATCAAGGTATGTTGTTTAATAAATGAATTTTAATTCTAAGCCGAATACGAGTCGTTTTAAATTAGTGTTTGATAAAAATTAATATGTGATGGGGGGGGGTGAATTAAATTTTACCTACACATTCTTTAAATTTTTCTCCACGTTGAGCATAAGAGCTGAATTGATCTAAGCTTGCACAAGCAGGGCTTAATAAAGCTACTTCATTGTTTTTTAGCGTTTTGGAAATTTCTTGTACAGCATTTTCTAAAAATTCACACTTACGAGCTTTTAAATTTGCTTTTAAAGCATAATCAAGCATTTTTTGAGTGCTAAGTCCTATAGCATAGAGTTCTATGTTGAAATTTTTCATAAAATTAAATAAAGCGCTTAAATCCACACCCTTATCATCGCCGCCCACAATAAGATGAATTTTTTTATTTTTATAGCGGTTAAGAGCGGCCATTACAGCGTTTTCATTGGTCGCTTTAGTATCATTGACCCAAAGTCTACCTTGACTATCTTGTAATTCTTCGAGTTTATTTTTTTCCATGATAAATTGATTTAAAAGTTCATAGCTTAGACTATCAAGTAGAATTTTTTCTATACTTAAAGCCATGACAGCATCAAGCAAAAAAGGGCTTTTAAAAGATATTTTTTCTATATCGATACCCATTTTTTGAGCAAGATCAAATTCATCTTTGTAAGAGATAATATAAGCTTTTGTAGGTGTTTTTGCGTAAATTTCAGGCAAGATTGCAATATCACACTCATTCATTCTTTCTAAAACGCTCAATTTATCTTTTGCATAATTTTCAAAGCTTCCATGCCATGAAAGATGATCCGCACTTATAGGTAGAAGTGCATAAATTTCGGGTTTTGCAGTATGGGTATAGTGAAGTGTAAAAGATGAAGTTTCAAGTATCCAAATTTTGGCATTTAAATCAAGCTCAGCCAGAGGAAAACCGACATTTGCTCCCATTACTGCTCCAACATGTGAAAGTAGATGTGTAGCCATTTGTGTGGTTGTGGTTTTACCATTTGTACCACTGATCCAAACAGATTTTGGCATAGCATCATAAAAAAAATCATATTCGCTTTGTAAATTTTTTGCTTTTTTTATAAGGTTATGGTTAGGTGAAAAGCCAGGGCTTGGAATTTCAAGCTCGCTTACTTTTTCATCAAATTCTTTAGGATTTAAAAGATGATTACCCCATTCATCCTTGCTTTTTTCTTGAAAATGATCATCGTAGATATCAAAAGGGCCGAATTGATTGGCTAAATTTTTAGCTATTGCCTGTGTGGTTTTACCATATCCAAAAAGTGAAATTCTCATTATCTTAACTTTATCGATGCAAGCGCAAGTAAATTAGATAGCAAGGATATCATCCAAAAACGCACTATGATTTTATTTTCTACCCAGCCTATTTTTTCAAAATGATGGTGTATGGGCGCCATTTTAAATACTCTTTTATTGAAAATTTTAAAGCTTCCCACTTGTAAAATGACAGAAATGGTTTCAAGCACAAAGACAAAGCCTACAAGTAAAAGCAAGATTTCATTTTTGCTTATGATGGCTAAAAAACCTATAAATCCACCCAAGGCTAAGCTTCCACTATCTCCCATAAAAACTTGTGCAGGATAGCAGTTATACCATAAAAATCCCATAAGAGCTCCAATCAATGCAGCACAGATAATCACTACCTCGCCCAAGCCTTGAATTTTAGGTAAAAGCAAATATTCACTATAATTTAAATTTCCACTCAAATATAAAAATATACCTAAGGTAGATAAAGAAAAAATGCTAGGAACTGTTGCAAGTCCGTCAAGTCCATCGGTTAAATTGACAGCATTAGAGCTGGAGATTAAGACCAAAATCCAAAAAGCAAGAGCAAAAATTTTCATATCAAAAAGCGGATATTTGTAAAAAGGAAGATAAAATTCTGTATTAAATTCAGGGCTAAAATATAAAGGTAAAATACAGATTAATCCTACGCTTATTTGTGCTAAAAGTTTCATTTTTGGGCTAAGTCCTGAGTGGTTGTCTTTTTTTAAAATTTTACCCAAATCATCCACAAGTCCAATAAGGCAAAAAAGCACAAGACAAAGCAAGGCGGTGATTGTAAATACATTATCCAATTTAGCACAAAGAAGACTTGTAAAGACTGCACAACCTATAAAGATAAGCCCACCCATTGTAGGCGTTTGAGATTTTACCTTGTGAGTTTGGGGTGCTAGTTCATAAATGGGTTGATTTGCATTTTTGTTTTTAGCCCAAGCAATAAATTTAGGCATGATAAATAAAGACAAGCATAAAGCAATGAAAAATGCAAAGCCCGCGCGTACACTGATATAAGTAAAAAAAGCATAATCACTAAAATAAGAAAGATAATACAAAAGCTAGCCTTCTTTTTGGTTTTTAAAAGCTTAATTTTAGTAAAATCTAGCCAAAAAATTTCTTATAAAAGAGTAAAAAATGAGACAAAAATGTATTTTAGTTATTACAGATGGAATAGGTTTTAACAAAGAAAAAGATTTTAATGCTTTTGAGGCTGCTAAAAAGCCAAATTATGAGAGGCTTTTTAGAGAAGTACCAAATTCTTTAATTAAAACTAGTGGTTTAGCGGTAGGTTTGCCTGAAGGGCAAATGGGAAATAGCGAAGTGGGCCATATGTGTATAGGTAGTGGGCAAATTATCTATCAAAATTTAGTGCGTATTAATAAAGCTATAGAGAGTTGCGAACTTGAAAAAAACGCAAATTTAAAAAAACTTCTACAAAAATGCAAAAGAGTGCATGTTATTGGTTTATATAGCGATGGTGGGGTTCATTCTATGGATACACATTTTAATGCCTTGCTTGAAATTTGTGCCAAAAATGGAAATGAAGTTTTTGCACATGCAATTACTGATGGACGCGATGTAAGTCCTACAAGTGGATTAGAATTTATAAGAAAGCTAAAAAATCATTGTGAGGAAATAGGCGTACATTTTGCTACGCTTTGTGGCCGTTTTTATGCTATGGATAGAGATAAGCGTTGGGAAAGAGTTAAGGAATATTATGATTGTTTATTAGGCAAGAGCAAGGGTGTGTCAAATTGGGTTGATTATATAGAAGAATGTTATCAAAATGAAACAACTGATGAATTTATTCAAGCGGCTAAAAACGAGAATTATAAAGGCATGCAAGAAGATGATGGATTGATTTTTGTTAATTTTAGAAATGATAGAATGAAACAACTCATCGAAGTTTTAAATTCTCAAAATTTCAAGGAATTTGAGCGAGAAAAAGTGTTTGAAAATTTGCTTACTATGAGTGTTTATGATGATAAATTTAATATTCCAGTACTTTTTGAAAAAGAAGAAATTAAAAATACACTTTCTGAAACCATCTCCAAAGCAGGACTTACTCAACTTCATACTGCAGAAACTGAAAAATATGCTCATGTTACTTTCTTTTTCAATGGAGGAAAAGAAGAACTTTTGGAAAATGAAACAAGGGTTTTAATCCCAAGTCCAAAGGTAAAAACTTACGACGAAAAGCCTGAAATGAGCGCTTTTGAAGTATGCGATGTGGTTAAAAAAGGGATAGAAAAGGGCGAAGATTTTATAGTGGTGAACTTTGCAAATGGTGATATGGTAGGCCATACAGGAGATTTTAATGCTGCCATTAAGGCTGTAGAAGCAGTAGATGTTTGTTTGGGCGAAGTGGTCGAGTGTGCAAGAAAGCATGATTATGCCTTTATCATTACAAGTGATCATGGAAATTGTGAAGCGATGCAAGATAAAAAAGGAAATTTATTGACCAATCATACAACTTTTGATGTTTTTGTTTTTGTAGAAGCTAAGGGAGTAGATAAGCTTAAGGAAAATATGGGACTTAGTAATATCGCTGCAAGTGTGCTTAAAATATTAAATTTAGAAATTCCAAAAGAGATGAATGAGGCTTTATTTTGATCTGTTTGCCTTTTGATATAGATTTTTGTTAAAATTTAATTTTATATTTTTTTTAAGGATAGAAATGAAATTTAGTGGAAAAAATGTTTTGATTACAGGTGCAAGTAAGGGTATTGGTGCTTCTATTGCAAAAACTTTGGCAAGTTTTGGATTAAAAGTTTGGATTAATTATCGCTCAAAACCAGAACTTGCAGATGTTTTAAAAGATGAAATTCTTGCGCAAGGCGGCAATGCAGCTGTGATTAAATTTGATGCAAGCAAAGAAGATGAGTTTGAAAATGGGATAAAAACTATAGTAGAAAGCGATGGAGAGCTTAGCTATCTTGTAAATAATGCAGGTGTTACAAACGACAAACTTGCCTTAAGAATGAAACTCGAAGATTTTACAAGTGTAGTGGATACAAATTTGAGTTCTGCATTTTTAGGTTGTAGAGAGGCTTTAAAAACAATGAGCAAAAAGCGTTTTGGTGCGGTTGTGAATATTGCTTCAATTGTCGGTGAAATGGGGAATGCCGGTCAGACTAATTATTCTGCGAGCAAGGGTGGAATGATTGCTATGACTAAATCTTTTGCTAAAGAGGGAGCAAGTAGAAATTTGCGTTTTAATTGTGTTACTCCAGGCTTTATTAAAAGTGATATGACAGAGATTTTAAGCGATGAAATCAAACAAGCATATCAAGATAATATCCCTTTAAAACGCTTTGCAGAACCTGAAGAAGTTGGAAATTGTGTAGCATTTTTATTAAGTGATTATGCTTCTTATGTGACAGGTGATGTGCTTAAAATTAATGGCGGATTATATATGTAAGGAAAGTATATGGACTTAAAAGAAATTGAACAATTTTTAGATGAAAATACTCCTGCGTTTTTGGCAACTTTAGGAACTTGTGGAAATCCTAGGGTTCGTCCTATGCAGAGCCCTTTACTTGTAGGAGATAGAATTTATTTTTGTACTTCTAATAATAAAGGACTTTTTAAGCATATACAAAATTATAATGGTATTGAATTTTGTTCTTGTTCTAGAGAGGGCGTTTTTTTAAGACTTAGAGCAAATGCAGTTTTTGAACCTAACGCAAAAGTTAAAGAGCTGATGTTTGAAAAATATCCTTATCTTGTAAGCCTTTATGAGAATCCACAAAATTCTAGATTTGAAGTTTTTTATCTTGATAATTTAAGTGCTAAAATGCAGTTTCCAAACGGAGATTTTAAACTTTATAAAGCTTAAAGCAAGGATTTTCCTTGCTTTAAATATCCATTTTCATTTGTAAAGCATGTTCCCAAAAAGCATTTTCTAAACGCACTACATTATAAAAAATTTCGCTAAGATTTTCAAATTTTTCTTGAGATATTTGTTGAGTATAAGAATTTAAAAAGTCTTCAAATTCTTTAATTTCACTTTGAAATTCATCTGAACTATAGGTTAAAATCCATTCTTTATAAGGGTGATTTTGAAGTTTTTCCTTGCCAAGTCTTTTATAAATTTCAGCTCCTATATAACCATAACCTATGGCACAAGCACTTAAAGCCACTAACATATCTAAAAAATCTCCACTTTCACCCACGCTTAACATATAGCGTGTGTAAGCTATATTGGTCAAACTTTCATCTTTAACATTTAATTTATCAGCATTGATGCCAAGTTTTAAAATACTTTTATGAAGTTCAATTTCTCCTTCTATAATGTAGTTTTGAAATTTCATTGCAAAGCGTAGTTCTTCGGCATTTTTTGCATTTAAGGCAAGTCGTGCATAGCATTTAGCATAATGGATGAGATAGATATAATCTTGTTTGAGATAAAAAAGAAAATTTTCTTCTTTTAAACTTCCATTTTCTAATTTTTTTACAAATTCATGATGTAAATATTCATCCCAAATGTGTGAATTTGTTTCAATAAGTCGAGAAAAAAGCATTTCTTACTCCTAAAATTCAATGGTTTTTTAAAGTATAGTCAAAAACTATAAATATTTTAAGTTTTTTATTGTAAAATACGCTTTATTTTAATTTTTATCAAGGAGATATATAAATGGCAACATTTGATGATGTAAAAGCAGTGGTAGTAGAGCAATTAAGCATTGATGCGGATGCTGTTAAGATGGAATCAAAAATCATTGAAGATTTAGGTGCAGATTCTTTGGATGTTGTAGAGCTTATTATGGCATTAGAAGAAAAATTCGAAGTAGAAATCCCAGATAGTGATGCTGAAAAACTAATTAAAATTGAGGATGTTGTAAATTATATCGAAAATCTTAAAAAATAATTTAAAAAAATTCACTTTACAAGGAGCTTGTTCTTGAAAAGAGTTGTAGTAACAGGTATTGGTATGATCAATGCCTTGGGTTTAGATAAAGAAAGTTCTTTTAAGGCGATTTGTGAAGGTAAGAGTGGTGTGAAAAAAATCACTCTTTTTGATACTACAGACTTTCCGGTTCAAATTGCAGCAGAAATTGAAAATTTCGATCCTCTAGAAGTAGTTGACGGTAAAGAGGTTAAAAAAATTGATCGTTTTATTCAATTGGGCATTAAAGCTGCTCGCGAAGCAATGCAAGATGCTAATTTTGATCAAAATTTAGACAAAGAAGAATTTGGAGTTGTTTCAGCTGCGGGAATTGGAGGTCTGCCAAATATAGAAAAGAATTCGGTTATTTGTTCTGAACGTGGCCCTCGTAAAATTTCTCCATTTTTTATACCTTCAGCTTTAGTAAATATGTTAGGCGGTTTAATTTCTATAGAACACGGACTTAAAGGACCTAATATTTCTTGTGTAACGGCTTGTGCAGCAGGAACTCATGCTATAGGGGAAGCATATAAAAGTATAGCTTTAGGTAATGCTAACAAAATGTTGGTAATTGGCGCAGAAGCTGCTATTTGTCCTGTAGGAATTGGCGGTTTTGCTTCAATGAAAGCTCTTTCTACTAGAAATGATGATCCTGCTCATGCTTCAAGACCTTTTGATAAAGAAAGAGATGGTTTTGTAATGGGAGAGGGTGCAGGCGCTTTGGTTTTTGAAGAGTATGAAGAGGCTAAAAAGCGTGGGGCTAAGATTTATGCTGAATTGGTTGGTTTTGGAGAAAGTGCTGATGCGCATCACATTACCTCACCTACATTAGATGGACCTTTAAGAGCGATGAAAAAAGCCTTAAAAATGGCAGGAAATCCAAAGGTAGATTATATTAATGCACATGGAACTTCAACGCCCGTAAATGACAAAAATGAAACAGCTGCAATTAAAGAGCTTTTTGGAAGTGAAATTCCAGCGGTTAGCTCAACAAAAGGACAAACAGGGCATTGTTTGGGTGCTGCAGGAGCTATTGAAGCGGTTATTAGCATCATGGCATTAGACAATGGAATTATGCCACCTACTATTAATCAATTTGTTAGCGATGAAGAATGTGATTTAGATTATATACCAAATGAGGCCAGAAAAGCGGATTTAAGAGTTGTGATGAGTAATTCTTTTGGCTTTGGCGGCACAAATGGTTGCGTGGTATTTAAAAAAGTAGATTGATATGGCTTCGTATTTAGATTTTGAAAAAAATATTCAGCAAATTGATGAAGATATTATCAATGCTCAAATTAAGGGTGATACCGAGGCTGTTGCTATACTTAAAAAAAATCTCGAAAAAGAAATTGCTAAAACTTATAAAAATTTAAGCGATTTTGGACGCTTGCAACTCGCTCGTCATCCAGATCGCCCTTATGCACTTGATTATATAGATCTTATTTTAAATGATGCTTATGAAATTCACGGAGATCGTGCTTTTAGAGATGATCCTGCTATTGTTTGTTTTATGGGGTATTTAGGAGAAAAAAAACTTATAGTTATAGGAGAACAAAAAGGACGTGGCACAAAAGAAAAGATCGCTAGAAATTTTGGTATGCCTCATCCTGAAGGTTATAGAAAAGCTTTAAGAGTGGCAAGACTTGCAGAGAAATTTCAAATTCCTATTTTGTTTTTGATAGATACCCCGGGTGCTTATCCAGGTTTGGGAGCAGAAGAACGTGGTCAAAGTGAAGCTATTGCTACAAATTTGTATGAACTTAGCGATTTAAAAACTCCTACTATAGCTGTGGTTATAGGAGAAGGAGGAAGTGGTGGAGCTTTGGCTATAGGTGTGGCTGATAAGCTTGCAATGATGAAAAATTCAGTTTTTTCTGTCATTTCTCCTGAGGGTTGTGCAGCTATACTTTGGAATGATCCTTCTAAAAGTGAAGCAGCAACAAAAGCTATGAAAGTTACTGCAGACGATTTAAAAAGTCAAGGCTTAATTGATGATGTGATTGAAGAGCCTATCAACGGAGCCCATCGCAATAAAGAAGCTGCTGCTGTTGCTATAGCTGATTATGTTAAAAAAGCCTTGGATGAATTAGAAAAAATAGATCCGCGAGAACTTGCTTCAAATCGCATGCAAAAAATTCTTCAACTTGGAGCTTTTAGCGAAAGCTAAAAACTCTACTTAATAAAAATATTCTTTAAAATTTCAAATTATTCTAAAAAATTAAAATTTTGACAATAAAGCAAAACCTACAAAAAGAAAAGTTCAATAAATATAAGAGATAAATAATGAATACTTTATATCCTTTATATCACAAATAAAACAATATAGAAGATGCAAAGAAGCATTTATACTTTTTAATGGATAAAAAATAATTTGACAAATGGGTAATATTGTAATAAAAATTTATTAATATTTAAAATATCACTTTTATATGAAAAATATATAAAAATTAAATATATGATTTTTTTTAAATTTGCTTAATTAAGTAACAATAAATTTAAAATATGAGAATATTAGTAACATTATTAAATAAAATTTTTATTTGTCAAAGATTTATTGATAAGATTTAAGTATTTTTTATTGGAAGTTAGTGGAAAATTATCTTAAAATTACTCAAGATAAGGAGCTAAATGATGGATACTATTAATATTATTATTTTATTTTCCCTCATAATATCAATTGCTTTGGGCTATGTTCTTAAAGCAAATATCGGAGTCTTCGCGATACTTTCAGCCTTTATTGGGGCATACCTTTACGGTATAACACCAGAAAAGGTGATTAATCTTTGGAATGGAAGTTTAAGTTTATTTTTTATACTTCTTTCTATTACTTATTTTTATGGTTTTGCGATTGCAAATGGTACGCTAAACAATCTCGCGTTAAAAGCTGTGTATTCTGTTAGGAATAGACCTTGGAGTATTCCTATTGCACTTTATATTACAGTTATGGTATTTGTAGGAATTGGACCAGGACATTATGCAGGCTTTGCTTTTATGAGTCCTTTGGTTCTTTATAGTGCTAGCAAAATCAAAATGAATAAGATTTTAGCAGCTATTATTATTTATTCTGGTTCCTGTGCAGGTGGATTTAATCCCTTTACCCTTGGTGGCAGAGTAACTTTTGATCTTATCGAAAAACTTGGTTATTCAGCAGAAGCTTCTGCAATAATGCAATTAAATTTAGGTAAAAATATGTTTATTGCACATACTTTGATTTTTATAATCGGATATTTTTTGCTAAAAGGTTATAAGGTGAAAATTACTTCGCAAATTACAAAACCAAAAAGACTCAATGCTGCACAATGGAAGACGATTTTTATTGTGTGTTTTGTTTTTGCGGTTATTATGATCCCATCTTTTTTTCTTGCTTTAAATCCTCATGATGAAACACTAAAAAAAGTAACTTCCATTTTTAACCCTGTTTTTGTTTCATTTCTTGGAATCGTTTTGGCAGTAATATTTGGAATTGGTAGTGAAAAAGAAGCATTTAAGAATGTGCCTTGGGATTTGATTTTCATGATTGGATCACTTTCTATGCTTATTGAGCTCAGTAAAACAACAGGCATAATGGAAAATATCACAACATTTATGAGTGCGCACGGTTCAAGTAGCAGTAATTGGCTTTATTATTTGCTTGGAATTTTATCTTCTTGTATGAGTGCGTTTGCCTCAAGCATGGGGGTGGTTATGCCAACATTTTTCTCTATCGTACCATCAATCAAAGCACTTGAGCCATCACTTGCATTTTCTATAATCGCAGTATTTGCAACATTTACTGGATATTCAAGTTTTTCAACAGGCGGAGCCTTGGTTTTGGCTGGTGCACAAGATGAAAGTGAAAAACGCTATCTTTTTATAAGATTGATAATATTGCCTTTAATTTTGGTAGTATTTGGTTTTGTATTATTATTTTTAGGTATTTTAAATTAAGGAGAAAAAAATGAGTTATGAAAATTTTATTGGAAAACAAGAAAAATTTACAGAAAACATCAATGAAAAACAGGTGCAAAAAATTGTTACAACGCTACAATCTAAGCAATTAAAAAATGGCGATGCCCTTCCATATCTTTGGCAATGGTGCTTTTTTAATGAAGCACTAACTCCAGATAAATTAGGCAGAGATGGCCATCCTAAACTAGGACTAGATAAAAATAGCTTTTTTCCAAGCTTTGGTGAAGTCAATCGTATGTGGGCAGGAGGTAGATTTAACTTTATTGCTCCTTTGATTATTGGAGAAGATGCAACAAAAATAACCACAATAAAAAAGATTCAAGAAAAACAAGGAAAAAGTGGAAAACTTACTTTTGTTACCTTAGAGCACTGCTATTATCAAAAAGAGCAGTTAAAAATCGAGGAAGAACAGGATATTGTTTATAAACAACCAGCACCTCCAAAGCTTACGAGCGATGTAGTTGCTATGAATGCAGATTATTCTGAAAAAATGCAACCTGATTCCACGCTTTTGTTTCGCTATTCTGCTTTAACCTTTAATGGCCATAAGATCCACTATGATTTTCCTTATGCAACGCAAGTTGAGGGTTATCATGGTTTAGTTATACATGGTCCTTTATTGGCAACTTATATGATTAATTGCTTTGTAAAAAATCATCCCGATAAACAAATTATTAATTATAGTTATAGAGGTATGCATGCACTTTGTGTTCCTGATAGTTTTGCTGTGGAGTCAAAAATTATTGACAACAATACTGCTGAAGTATGGATAAATAAAAATGGATTTGTGGTACATTCTGGCACTATTCATTTTAAATAAAAAGGAGAAGAGATGTTACCTTTAGAAGGAAAACTAGTTTTAAGTATAGAACAAGCAATAGCAGCACCTTTTTGTACAAGGCAATTGGCAGATTTGGGAGCTAGAGTTATTAAAATCGAAAGACCTGAAGTGGGAGATTTAGCAAGAGGATATGATAAAAGAGTAGATGGCATAGCTAGTCATTTTGTATGGGCAAATCGTAGCAAAGAAAGTTTGGCTATTGATTTAAAAGATCCTGATGGGCTTGAATTTATCAAGACGATTTTACCAAAAGTAGATATTTTTGTACAAAATTTAGCATTTGGAGCATCTAAAAGATTGGGATTAGATTATGAAAATCTAAAAAAATATAACCCAAAGATTATAGTTTGCGATATTTCTGGATATGGCGAAGGTGGAAATTATGGGCATAAAAAGGCTTATGATCTTTTAATACAATCAGAAAGCGGCTTAGTTTCTATAACGGGTACGCAAGATGAATGTGTAAAAGTTCCAATCAGTATCGCAGATATTTCCGCAGGAATGTATGCTTATAGCGGTATTTTACAGGCATTATTATACTTAGAAAAAACGGGAAAGGGTTCTAGGGTAGAAATTTCCATGCTAGAATGTATGGCTGAATGGATGAATTATCCTCTTTATTACACCTATAAAAATGCAACTCCTCCAGAGAGAAAGGGTGCATTTCATGCAAGCATTACTCCATATGGTCCTTATAAGGCAAAAGATGGAGTTGTAATGTTTGGCTTGCAAAATCCAAGAGAGTGGGAAAGTTTTTGTAAAATTGTATTGCAAGATGAATCATTGATCGAGCATGAAGATTTTAAAAATAATACCTTAAGAACCAAAAATGCATCAAAAGTAAAAGAAATAATCGAAGATGCTTTCAAAAACCTTAGTGCAAAAGAAGTTGTAGATCGTCTTGATGAAGCAAAAATTGCAAATGGAAATGTTAACGAACTTAATCAAGTATGGGAGCATCCACAACTAAAAGCTAGAAATCGTTGGAGGGAAGTTGATAGTGAAGTTGGAAAAATTCCTGCACTTTTGCCACCTGCGACAAATAACAATTATGAAGCTAGAATGGATAAAATCCCAGCTCTTGGAGAACATACAGAATCAATTCTTAAAGAATTTGGCTTTTCTGATAAGATAAATTTATTCAAAGAAAAAAAGATTATCTAAGGATTTTATATGAAAGCCAAAAGTTTTTTATTTGTTCCATCAATTTTTCCAGAAAGATTTACAAAAGCTTTGCAAAGTGGTGCTAGTCAAATTATTATTGATTTAGAGGATTCTGTTGAAGTGGCAAAAAAAGAAGTTGGAAGAAAAAATATTGTAGATTTTTCAAGCCAATGTGCTAAAAATAATGATAAATTTCTTATAAGAATCAATGAAACAAAAAGCAAGGAATTTCAAAAAGATTTGTCTTTAATTTCAACTATTAAAGAATCTAATGGCATTATTGGCGTTGTATTGCCAAAAGCGCAAAGTTATGAGGATATAGATATGCTTAGCCAATTTGAACTTCCTATATTACCTATTATTGAAAGTGCGTTAGGAGTGGAAAATTTAGATGATATTGCTAGGCATCCGAGTGTTTTAGCATTAAGTTTTGGAAGTTTAGATATGACTTTGGATTTAAATTTGCAAGAGGGTGTGGGTAAGAATTTTATTTTAAATAGCATTAGAACACAGATTGTTCTAAAAAGCACAAAATACAATCTTTTATCGCCAATAAATGGAGTTTATCCTGATATAAAAAATATTGATGGATTAAAAGAGGATTTAATATTTGCAAAATCAATGGGGTTTGGGGGGTCTTTGTGCATTCATCCAAACCAAGTTGCACCAATTAATGAAGTTTTTAGCCCATCGGCCAAGCAAATTGCATGGGCAAAAGAAATTTTATCACTTAGGCAAAATAGCAATGATATTATTTTTAACTACAATGGAATGATGGTGGATCTACCCGTTATTAAGAAAGCAGAACAAATTCTGTTAGATAGCAATTCAAATCTCTCATAGGGAGATTTGAATAAATTATTTGTGTATAAATATAATACTTTTTTTAAGATATTTTATCCTCTTACTTGTCTTTAAAATAACTTATAATATTTCTAAAAAGCTATGTTTTGTGCAAATTTTAAGCTTTAAAATTGTTTTTATAATTATTATCAAAGTTAAGTAAATTTAAAGTCATTTTTATCTATACTTCAAAATTGATTTTAACTATCATAATAGCCTAATACAAGAAAGGAAAAAGGATAATGAATGCTAAAAAGCTTAAATTAAGCATTTTATGTTTTTGTTTGATGGGATTAGGTGAAATCAAAGCAGAAGAACAATACCAACTTGATGATGTGGTAGTGAGTGCAAGTGGTTTTGAACAAGACTTAGTGGATGCGCCTGCTAGTATTTCTGTTATTACTAAAGAAGAGCTTAGTAAAAAGCCTATTAAGGATATAGGAGAAGCAATTTCGGATATCCCGGGTGTTGATGTTACTATGAATAAAACCGGTACTTATGATTTTAGCATACGAGGTTTTGGAAGTTCTTACACTTTGGTTTTGATTGATGGAAAGCGTCAAAGCGTTGCTAATGGTTTTTATGATAATGGTTTTGGCGGTAGCGAATCAGGATATTTACCACCCGCATCTATGATAGAGCGTATCGAGGTGATACGCGGACCTGCTTCTACACTTTATGGTAGCGATGCAGTAGGTGGGGTAATAAATATCATTACTAAAAAAAATCCCAATAAAACCGAAGCGAATATAGAATTTAGCACCCTTTTACAGCAGCATTCTAGTAAATATGGAAATGCGGGTGGTTTTAATGCTTATGTGGCTACACCTTTGATTGAAGATACGCTTTCAATTTCTGCTAGGATTAAGTATTATGATAAGGCAGCTTCTGATTTAAAATGGCCTACGCCAGTTTGGAGTAATGGTACTCAAAGACCTGAAAATTATCAAATCGCAAGTCATAGTCCTGGATATTTTACGAGTTTAGGTTTTGGATCAAGACTGAATTGGACTGTAGATGATAGCAATAATGTTTATTTAGATGTTGAGCGTTATATCAATGAAATTTCAGTAAATTCCACAAGTAGTAGTGCTATTAAAAGCGAAAGGCAATTGTTTAAAGACAATGTCGTTTTAAATCATGATGGAAATTATGAATTTGGAACTACAAATTCATACTTACAGTATGGTAGTACTAAAGATAAAGATCTGCATAGTCAAATTTGGGTAGGAGAAGGAAAGGTTGTCTTGCCTTGGAATTTGGATAAATATGGAAATTTAGTAAGTACCTTTGGAACAAGAATAGACTATGAGACACTCAAAAACGATCAAGAAAGTGCAGGTAGCGAAATAAGGGGTAAAAATCTTGATCAAACTACGGTTGCACTTTATGGCGAGGGTGAATATTTTATCAGTGATGATTTGATTTTTACTACAGGCTTGCGTTATATTTATAGTGATTTGTTTGATTCTGAAGTAACTCCTAGAGTATATCTTGTTTATCATTTAAATGATAATGTTGCTTTTAAAGGAGGTGTAGCTATGGGTTATAAAACTCCAGCAGCAAAACAACTCACCAATGGTTATTATAATTATAGCAATAATGGTGCTTCTTTTGGAAATCCTGATTTAAAACCTGAAGAAAGTACAAATTATGAGCTAGGAGTTGATTTTAGAATATTTGATTTTGCTCATTATTCTATTACAGGATTTATTACTGATTTTAAAAATCAAATCAGTAGCGAAGAGTTAACAGGAATGTACAATGGTATTGATTGTGCCAATGGTGTTACATGCGAACGTTCTATCAATCTTGGTAAAACACAAACTAGGGGTATAGAATTGGCTTTCAATACAAAACCTTATAAGGGTTTTAGTGTTAATTCAAGTTATACTTTTATGGATAATCGCTACAAGGATGGACAGACAAATTGGTTTGGTGGAGATAGAATAGAAAATTTACCAAGACATATTGCTATGTTAAAATTAAATTACGAGCAAGGAAAATTTAGCTCTTATGTTAAAGCGCGTGCAAGACTTGATACTATAGCCAGATCAAAAGGTGGTGGCAGTGGCACTTTGCCATGGCAAAAATATAAGCCTTTTTATATAGTGGATTTGGGAGTAAATTATAAAATCGATAAACAATCAAGTTTGAGCTTTACAGTGCAAAATCTTTTTGATAAAGATTTCTTTGATCCGCAAGTTACAAGATGGGATGGTGCTAATCCAGGAGGTTATGCAAATCGCTATCAAGATTATACAGAAGGAAGAAGTTTTTGGTTAAGTTATAAATATGATTTTTAAATTGAAAAAAAGAGTGTCTTAACTTAAAACAAGTAAAAACAAAGTATAATGAAGAAAAAATAAAGGCTTTGTTTTATGATATTTAAAAATTTAAAAGAGCTTCCTTTTTGCGAGTCTAATTATATCAAACCCAAAAGATTTAGTTATGAGAGCAATGGAAAGTTTTGTACTTGGGATTTTATAGAATCCAAAGATAGCGTTTCAATTCTTTTATATCATAAAGAATTGAAAAGCTTTATTTTTGTTCGTCAATTTCGCATACCGCTTTGGTATCATCAAAAGCAAGATAAAAACTATCATAAAGATGAAAATATGGGCTATACCATAGAACTTTGTTCAGGGCTTGTAGATAAAGATTTACCCTTAGAGCAAATAGCCAAAGAAGAATGCATCGAAGAATTAGGCTATGCCCCTAAAGAATTTGAAAAAGTAGGCGACTTTTATACAGGTTTTGGTTCGGGGGTTAGTAAGCAAAGTTTTTATTTTGCAATTGTAGATGAGAATGACAAAATTTGTGATGGTGGCG
The DNA here is from genome assembly GCF_017846595.1 of Campylobacter sp. JH23. Classification (NCBI taxonomy): domain Bacteria; kingdom Pseudomonadati; phylum Campylobacterota; class Epsilonproteobacteria; order Campylobacterales; family Campylobacteraceae; genus Campylobacter; species Campylobacter sp. JH23. The sequence goes on from NZ_JAEQBP010000003.1 coordinate 16,076, forward strand.
GGGTTGATGACGAGCAAATAGAGGCTGTTTTTGTAAAGATCAATGAATATGAAGAATTTTCTAAAAAGATAATCCATACACCTTTGCTTGATTTTGCTTATTTGTGGTTTTTAAAAGAAAAGAAAGAACTTTGCCTTAAATAAATAAGGCAAAGAATTTTGGATTAATTTGCTTCATTAAGCATTTCTTTAAATACATCAAATAAATGCAAAGACGCATTTTCAGCATTCTCACATTTTTTGATAATTGCATCTTGAGTATTGCTTAAGCTTACATCTTCTGTGTTTGCGATGCGGATAGCGCTATTCATATTTTCATGTACTTTTTGATGTGGCTCATTGATCTTTATAAAGCTTTTGCTATCGCCAAATCTTTCTTTTCCGGTACTTGCTACCCATTTACCTAAACGACAACTTGTATGATCGGCTAATTCTTGTCCAGATTTTGCAAAAATTTCTTTATATCCATTAAGTTTAAATGCTATATGATCAAGTTTTGCCAAAGATACAAATGCTTCTGAGGCAATACCTACAGCATTCGAATTTGTAGAGTGTGCTTCGTTGACTAAGTGGGTAAATTTTTCTGAAAAACTCATAATGTGTGCGTTAGAATTAATAGAAATTTTTTCCACTTGCTCACTTTGGGTATACATTTCATTTGCATTTTGTTTTAGAAGATTGATATTCATTTCCACTTCTGTTGTAGCTTTTTGAGTTTTTTCAGCTAACTTTCTAACTTCATCCGCAACAACAGCAAAACCCCTACCATGTTCTCCTGCTCTAGCAGCCTCTATAGCAGCATTTAATGCTAAAAGATTGGTTTGATCGGATACATCTTTAATAAGGTTAATTACATTTGTAATCTCATCAACGCTACGATGTAAAGTTCCTGCAACATCGCGTGTTTTATTAGCTGACTCTGTGATATCACCCAAAGAAGCGTTTATAGAATTGGCTATATGGTTTAATTCATCCATTTCAGCTAGTGAAGTTTTGGAATAATTAGAAATAATTTCAGCTTTATTAACATTTTCAAGCATATCACTTTGGACTATGGTAATATTTTTCAAAACACCGCCTAATAATACATTTAAAAGATCGGTTTTTAACTTTGACTCTAAAGCTTCTTGCTCTAAGAGTGAAATTTTATCTTTTAACTCTAAATTTTCAGCCTTGATTTTCTCAAGCTGCTGAGTAAGATTTTGGTTTTCATTCTTGATATCTTGAAGCTCTGTATGATTTATTTTACTTCCAAACATATTTTTTTACCCTATTTTTTATAGTTTGCTAGATATTGGTTTAACTGATCTTTAATATGTAATTTTTCTTTTTTAAGATTTGAAATTTCAATATCACTTAATAAATTTCTTCCTTCTTCTGCATCTTTAATTTGATCGTCAAGTTCATTATGGCGCTCAAATAATTTATCAAAATGCGCATCTTTTCCTTTTAACTCTGACATAAGTTCACGATATTCATGTAACATAAAATTCTCCTTAAAAATTGATACAATTTAAAAAATATTAAACGATATGTTACATTATAACTAATTAAATGATATTTTTGGCTTAAAAAATGCTAAATAATTCAATAAATCTTAAATATGTTACAAATTAGCGATTTGTTAAATTAAATAATTATAATGAAGATTTTTAAGTCATTGAGGACGAATCCTCAAGAGTTTATTTAGAGTTTTGTTTTTTTAAAGTTCTTAAAGTAGAGGCAGCAATTCTCATTTTTCTTGTAGTGCCATCTTCTAGGGTTACACGAACTGTTCTAAGATTAGGTAAAAAGCGTCTTTTTGTTTTATTGTTAGCATGGCTGACATTATTACCCACCATTGGTCCCTTACCTGTGATTTGACATATTCTTGCCATATTTGCATCCTTTGGAAATTTTAAATCAAGATTTTATCAAATTTAAGCTTAAAATATTCAAATATTTATACTATTTTTAATTTATAAATAGATAAAATGTTTTTCTTTAAAATTTTTTACTTTAACGAGGCTAAGCTTATGTATGTAGCTCCGAGTTTATTATCGGCCAATTTTTTAAAACTAGAAGAAGAGATTAAGGCAATTGATGAAGCAGGAGCTGATCTTTTGCACATTGATGTTATGGACGGGCATTTTGTTCCAAATTTAACCTTTGGACCCTGTGTAATAGAAAAAATTTCAACCATTACCGAAATACCTTTAGATGTCCATTTAATGGTAAAAGATGTGGGTAAATTTGTAGATCTTTTTATCCCTATCAAGCCTAAATTTATTTCTTTTCATATAGAAAGTGAAGCCCACCCTATACGACTTTGCGAGTATATAAGAAGTCAAGGAATCCATCCTGCTATTGTTTTAAATCCACATACTCCTATAAATTCCATAAAACATATGATAGACTTTGTAGATATGGTGCTTTTAATGAGTGTTAATCCTGGCTTTGGCGGACAAAAATTTTTACCTTTAGTATATGATAAAATCAAAGAATTAAGAAGACTGATCGATGAAAAAAATGCTAAGGTTTTTATAGAGGTTGATGGCGGGGTTAATGGCTTAAATGCAAGCGATTTAGAAGCTGCGGGAGCAGATATTTTAGTCGCTGGAAGTTATATTTTTTCTTCAAATGATTATAAAACTTCAATTTCATCTTTAAAGCTTGAATTTTGAGTTTGCAGCAAGTTGATCAGATTATTTCTATCTTAAGTAAGCAAAGTAAGCCCTATGAGTGGGTAATTAAAGAATTTAAAAAGATTGAAGAATTAAAAGATTATGAACTTGATTTAGAAACTTTCGAGCTTTTGGGTTTGGGTTTAACTCTAGATAAAAATAATATTTTTACCTTGCAAACGCGTACAAAAAAGATCAAAGAAGAAATTTTTTGCATTGTAGATATAGAAAGTACAGGCGGGATTAAAAACGGACAAATTTTAGAAATAGGTGCAGTTAAGATAAAAAATTTGCAAGAAATCGATCGTTTTAGCTCTTTGGTACAGGTAAAAGAAATTCCTGAAAATATTACAGAACTTACAGGAATTAATTTAGACATGGTAAAAGATGCACCGAGTTTGACTAAGGTTTTAAATGATTTTAGACTTTTTTTAAAAGACAGTATTTTTGTCGCACATAATGTGCGTTTTGATTATGGTTTTATTTCCAAGGCTTTAAATGAGTGTGGTTTTGGAATTTTGCTTAATCGTCGTATTTGCACCATAGAATTTGCGCAATGCTGTATAGAAAGTCCAAGATATAAATTAGATGTTTTAAAAGAGCTTTTAGGGATAAAAAATGCCCACCATAGAGCTTTAAACGACGCTTTGGCTGCGGCTGAAATTTTTAAACATTGTCTTGGCAAACTCCCTTATCATATCAAAACCACTGAAGAACTTATAAATTTTACCAAGACTTCTCGCATAAAGCAAAAATAAAATATTTAAAGAGTATAATTAAAACATAAATGACGGGAGCTTGTGATACAGGCTGAGAGTAAGCTAAAAGCTTAGACCGAACCGGAACTAGATAATGCTAGCGTCGGGAAGATTTATACTTTCTACAATTTACTTGCACCCTCATTTATCCAAATTTTTCAAAGGATAAATATGAAAACTCAAATGCTTTATGCCAAAGAAGGTATTTTTACCAAAGAAATGGAGATTGTTGCTCAAAAAGAAGAAGTAAGCAAAGATTTTTTGCTTGCAAATATAGCTTGTGGTAAGATTATCATCCCTGCTAATATCAATCATAAAAGTCTTGATCCAAATGGTATAGGACTTGGACTTCGCACTAAGGTAAATGTAAATTTAGGTGTTTCAAATGATTGTGTTGATTATAGTGAGGAGATGAAAAAAGTAGAGCTTGCTCACAAATTTGGAATCGAAGCTATTATGGATTTAAGCAATTATGGCAAAACAAGTCGTTTTAGAGATGAGCTTATCGCAGTTTCAAAAGCTATGATAGGAACAGTTCCAGTTTATGATGCGGTAGGATTTTTAGAAAAAGATCTAAAACAAATCAGCGCTAGGGATTTTTTAGATGTGGTTTATCATCATGCAAAAAGCGGGGTTGATTTTATGACTATACATGCGGGTATAAATTCGCGCGCGGCTAGAGTTTTTAAAGAAAGCAAAAGACTTACTAATATAGTTTCTAGAGGAGGATCAGTACTTTATGCGTGGATGGCTATGAAAGAAGCTGAAAATCCTTTTTTTGAATACTATGATGATTTGCTTGAAATTTGTTTAAAATACGATGTGACACTATCTTTAGGTGATGCTTTGCGTCCAGGATCTACACATGATGCAAGTGATGCAGCGCAAATTTCTGAACTTATCGAATTATCTTTACTCACTCAAAGAGCGTGGGAAGCAGGTGTTCAAGTAATGATAGAAGGACCTGGACATATGGCAATTAATGAGATTGAAGCTAATATGCAAATTGAAAAACGCATTTGCAAAGGCGCTCCTTTTTATGTTCTAGGACCTTTAGTTACGGATATTGGTGCTGGATATGATCATATAAGTGGAGCTATCGGTGGTGCTGTGGCTGCTGCTGCGGGTGCTGATATACTTTGTTATGTAACTCCTGCTGAACATTTAAGATTGCCTAATTTAAATGATGTTAGAGATGGTATAGTAGCTACTAAGATTGCAGCTCATGCAGGGGATTTAGCTAAGCTTCCAAAAGAAAGAAAAAGAGATGATGAGATGAGTAAGGCGAGACAGGATATCGACTGGGAGAAAATGTTTAAACTTGCCATTGATGGCGAAAAAGCTAAAAAAATGTTTAACGAAAGACGCCCCGATGATCTAAATTCCTGCTCTATGTGTGGAAAAATGTGTGCTATGAATACAATGAATCAGGTCTTAAAAGGCGAGAATGTAAGTCTAGTTTGAGTAAATTTGCACATTAAGATTTATCATTATCCCATGATCACTAGCCTTTAAGGTCATGGGATAATCAATCTTTACAAGATTGTTATATTGAGCTAAGGCATCTATGAAGTCATATAAGCGTCTAGGATTATTTATCGATGCTCGGATGTTGATTCTATGGGTAAGATATTTTTCTTTTTTATCTAGTTTAAGTTCTGTTATTTGGATATTTTCAAAGTATTTTTCTAAAAAATTTTGAAAGTGCGTGAGATTGAATTGTTGTTCAAATTGCTCTAGACTTTTATTATTTTCTGTTCTTAAGGCGCTTATTTTATTTTCACTAGTATCTAGCTTAGCTTTTGCTGCATTAAATATAGCTGCTTGCGAATTTTTTCTTAAATGGGTTTGTTTGTAATCTTTCAGCACAGGCAATAATAAAAATAAAATCAAAGCAGTACATACAGTAATAAAGCTTAAAACATAAATAACAATCTTTAAAATATTTAATTCTTCAAGACTTTTATCTTTCATTGTAAAACTCCTGAATTTTGTTTACTTATGCTAATAAAGCGATACCAGCCATTGTTTAAACGATAATAAGTTGTAAAACTTTGATCAAAAATACTTTTTAGCGGTGTTTCTAAAAGTAGGGCAAACATTTCTTTTGTTGGCGTAACTCCTATAAGTTTTAGAGAATTTTCTTCTTGTTCTATACTTTCAAGAGTGATTCCATCGGTTTTAACTATTATATCAAAAAGATTTTTTAAGCTATTTTTGAAAGCTTGATTTTGAGTGTGAAAGGTATTTGCAATTTTACTTTGTTCTAGAAGAATATCATATAATTTTCCGTTTTCTTGTGTTTTATTTTGAAATTGCAAAACTTGTTCTTTTTGCTCTTCTATAAAATTATGCGTTAATGCGATTTGAGTAAGATATAGAAAATATACCGCAAAAATAAAAACTATACCAAAACTAAAAAGCCCAAACCATATTTTGTCAAAGAGTGTAAAGATAGGTTTTTTTCTAGGTTGTATGAAGCTATAGCTTTTCACTGAAGCTCCTTTTGCATAAGTTCTATGATTGAATCTAAGGTATTGATTGGCTTAGACTCAATTTCCAGTAAAGTTTCTTCTTCTAAAAATTCAATAGCACTTTGATCAAGCTCTTTGGTGCTAAGGATTAAAGCCTTATCGATAAACGCACTTGGATATTTGTCATCTTTATAAAATTTTTCAATACTTGTAACAATATGACGACAAAGTTCTATGTCGTTTCCAAATTGATCCATTTCTTCAAGATCAAATTTATCTTTGCCATCCAAAAACTCTGAATCATTCTCATTATTTCCTAAAATATTATCAAATTGATCAAGAGCGTTAAGCTTATCTTCTAGGGTTTCATTAAAATTATCAAGCGTTACTTCAGTATCATTTAATGTATCTTCGCCTAAGTTGTCTAAATTCTCTTCTTGATGTCCAAATTCTAGATCCAATTCTTCTTCAAAGAAAATGATATCTCCATATAAAATTTCAATACCTCGGCAAATTATAAGAGTTAGAATATGCTCATGCTTATAGGCGTAAAGAGTTATTTTATCGCTGTTTGGTTTTTCTTTTAAAATATTATGATAAAGTATAGCAAAAGGAGAGTATAAAAAATCTAAACCACCATAATCTTCAAACAATTCATTAAAGTATTCTATGTGTTCTGTTGCTGTGTATATCAAAGCATTATTTAAAGCGATGGATTTTAAGCTCATTTTACCTACATTAAAACGCTCAAAATCCTTGTCGTTTTTACTAGGAATCAAACCTTGCTCTTTGACATTTAAAAATAATGCTGTGTGATAAAATAAAAATTTGCTATTGAGTGTTTTTACATATTCTAATAATTTTTCACTCTTATCAAAGGTTTTTTCATTACTACTTATAAGTTTGTGATTTTTATATATAGAAGTTTTAAGGATGTTTTTTTTATCTTCTAAAATAATACTTGTGAAAAGTTGTGGTAATATTTTTTTAAGTAAAAATAACATTTTATTCCTTAAAATTTATCCATTTGTTCAATTTTTTTAAAATGTTCAAGTAAAAAAAATTTAGCTTGATCTTTATCTAAACTTGAAATATCCAAGGGTTCGCTAAGCCTATAGACTAAATGAGTAAAAGGCTTAGGTAAAATCATTTTATCCCAACTTTTAAATTCCCAAAAATTTCTTGCCTCATAGTTTAAAATTCTTATTTTAACATTTTTTTTCTGTGCAAGCAATACCGCTCCATCTGAAATGCTATGATAAGGTCCGCGTGGCCCATCAGGAGTAATGACTACATCATGATTTTCATCTAAAATTTTAAAAGCACTTCGAAGAGCTGTACTAGCTCCTTTTGAAGTGCTTCCACGCACGGTATCTAATCCAAACAATTTGATAATTCTAGCAATTTGCTCCCCATCTCTATGATGAGAGATCATAACATAAGCTTTTTTTCCTTTTTTGCCAAAATGCCTAAATGCGAAAGGCATAAGGGCAAGACGCCCATGCCAAAAAAGTATCACATTAGAAATTTGATCAACTTTATCACCTTTGTAGGTTTTTTTACAAGTAAGAAAAATCAACCATTGTAGAATGAAAACTAAGCGTGCTATAAAAGCTATTTTAAATGATTTCCCCATATAAAACCATACGCTTTGCATTAGTAATTTTTACTTCTTTAAAAGTTCCTAAGAGCTCTTCGCTGCCTTCAACTTGCACTAGAAAATTATTATCTGTTCTACCCACGATAGCATTGCCTGCTCTTAATTCTTCAAAAAGAACTTTAAAAGTTTTATTTTCTTGTTTTTTAACAATATCGTCTAAAATTTCATTATGACGAGCCTGTAGAGTACTAAGTCGATTTGAGGCTATCTCTTCATCGATTTGATTTGGCATGGTAGCAGCTTTGGTTAAAGGGCGTTTAGAGTATTTAAAAGAAAACATTTGTTCAAAGCGTACTTTTTCTAAAACCTCCATGGTTTCTTCAAAGTCTTTATCGCTTTCTCCTGGAAATGCAACAATAATATCTGTGGATATGCTAACATTTGAGCAAAGTTCTCTTAATTTTAATGCCCTATCTAGATACCATTCTTTGGTGTAACCACGCTTCATAGCTTTTAAAATTTGACTTGAGCCACTTTGCAAAGGCATATGCATTGATTTACAAACTTTTGGATTTTTGGCAAATACTTCTAAAAATTTATCGTCCATATGTAGAGGATGAGGACTTGTAAAACGGATGCGCTCTAATCCTTCTATGGTGCTAAGTTCTTCTAAAAGATCTGAAAAATCCATTTTTTTGTGTTCATTTCTAAATCTTTTACCATAATTATTGACATTTTGTCCTAATAGGAAAATTTCCTTAGCTCCTTTATCTACTGCTTTTTGTGCTTCTTTATAGATGATATTTAAAGGAATGGAAATTTCATCTCCTCTTGTATGGGGAACTATACAATAAGTACAATGCTTATCACAACCTATAGAGATATTAATATATGATTTATAAATGCTATTTCTAAAATCCCCAAAAGCGAATTCACTCTCATCATAATCTATATCAACGCTCATAAATTTAGGAGTGTTAACAGCTTGGGTAATTTTAGAAATATTCCTAGCTCCTAGTACAAAATCCACATAAGGAGCACGACGAAAGATTTCACTCCCTAAATGAGAAGCTGTACATCCACAAACTCCTATTTTTGCGCCTGATTTTTTAACCTTTTCAAAGCCACCCACTTCTGAAAAAAGCTTATGCACAGGCTTTTCACGCACAGAGCAGGTATTGATAAGTATCAAATCTGCTTCTTTAATATCTTCTGTTAAAGTATAATTATCTTTTTGCGTCAGTTCTGCTATCATATGTTCAGAATCTCTGACATTCATTGCACAGCCTAAGGTTTGAATAAAAAGTTTTTTCGAGCTCAAAGAATATGAACCTCATACATAAAATCATTACTATCTAAACCATATCTGATAGTTCTATGATAAACACTTAAGCCTTTTTTTTCAAAGTGTTCAACCAAGGCAATAAGATCTTTGTGTGAATTTTCTTTATCAAAATAAAAAAACTTTTGTCCTTCTTGATTTACAGCCTCTTCAATTTTAGCTAGACTAATATTTTTAGGCTCTTCATTGATTAAATTTCTTGCCAATTTTAAATCCATATTATATCCTTAGCGTCTTTTAAATCTATAATTTTATCAAATTTTACTTTTAATTAAACTTATTAAAGATATACTTTTAATCTACTTTCTTAAAAAAATCCCAAAAGAAAAGGTATCGATAATTATGGAAAGAATCGCAGACATTATAGAAAGCATTGCGAATGAGAAAAATTTAGATATAGAAAGCGTGAAAGAAAAAGTTATTATAGCTTTGATAAATACAGCAAAAAGAATTTATGGGCAAGAATATGACTTTTTTGTAGATAGAAAAAATTTAAATCTTTATCAAAAAATTACAGTTGTGGCTGATAATGACGAAAGATTGAATGAAAATAAAGAAAGTTATATTGAATTTAGCAAGGCTAAAAAAGAAGCACCTGATGTTGAAATTGGTGATGAGCTTACCTATGAATGTTCTTTAGAAAATTTAGGAAGAACAGCTGTAAATATTTTACATAAAGAATTAGAATACCATATACAAAAACTACTTGAGCAAACCATTTTTGAAAAATATAAAAATAAAGTCGGTCAAATGGTTTTTGGAAATGTTGTGCGAATTGATAATGAGGAAAATACCTATATAGAAATCGATGAGCTAAGAGCTTTTTTACCTAGAAAAAATCGCATCAAGGGTGAAAAATTTAAAGTGGGCGATGTTGTTAAAGCTGTGATACGCCGTGTTTATACGGATAAGGGTATTAAAATGGAGCTAAGTCGCACAAGCCCTAAATTTTTAGAATGTTTACTTGAAGCAGAGGTGCCTGAAATTAAAGATGGATATGTAAGCGTAGTTAAATGCGCTAGAATTCCTGGAGAAAGAGCGAAAATTATACTTCAAGCAAATGGGGCAAATATTGATCCTGTGGGAGCTACTGTAGGTGTAAAAGGGGTTAGAATCAACGCTGTGAGTAAAGAATTACATAATGAAAATATAGATTGTATTGAATTTAGCAATGAACCTGAAATTTTAATCGCAAGAGCTTTAGCACCTGCTATAGTGAGTTCTGTAAAAATTGAAAATGAAAAAGCAATTGTAACTTTAAACAGCGAGCAAAAGAGTAAGGCCATTGGAAAAAGCGGTATTAATATTCGTCTTGCGGGTATGCTTAGTGGATATGAAATCGAACTTAATGAAGTGAATGCTCGCACCACAAGCAATACTTTAAGTAATGAAGAAGCCTTGAAAAACTTGCAAGATTTATTTAAAATTTAATCTTTTAATTTGTGAATTTATAAAATTCACAAATATTTCTTATCAAACCATCTCCAATAAAAAGCCGCAAATATAAATACCACTCCAAGTAAAGCCGTGATTATAGCAAGCTTAAAACCTTGTTCAAACAATAAGCCCATGAGTTGAGAAATAAGAGCGCTAAAGCTAAGATAAACCATATCTGTATAAGCAATCACTCTGCCATAGTAAGTTTTATCACAATTTTTCTGAATCATAGTATAAGTATAAGCCCAAAGGGATGAGGTACAAAATCCCGCAGCAATAAGGCCTATAAATGAAATATAAAAATTAAACTGGGTTAAAGCCCAAAGTATAATTCCTAAACCTTGACCTAAGTATAGAAAAAATACATTTTTATTGTTTGTGATTTTACTTAGAAAAATAGGACCAAAAGCTAAAGCTAAAGCCCTTATTGCATTTAAAAACCCTATAACCAAAGCAGCGGATAAAACTTCTTTGTATTCGTGTTGGGCTAATAAAGTTACGAGTGTTTCATAAGCGGTAAGTCCTATAAAAGCGTGCAATATAATAAGATGAAGGATAATTTTATTTTGTAAAACATATAAAAAACCTTCTTTAATCAGAATAAAAAATTTATTTTGAATTTTTTGTTTAAAATGAGGAATATGAAGTTTGGTTAAAAATAAAATTCCAATAATTATCAGACAACAATCAAACAAAAAGGCCGCTTTAATGCCAAAGAAATTGATAAAAATTCCCGCACTTGCCATACTTGCTGTATAAGAAACCGCCCAAATTACACTATGCATCTCATTAGCAAGCTTGAGTTCTTTTGGATTTAAAATTTTAGCTAGCAAGCTCATTTCAGCTTGAAAATAAATCGAAGCCACGCAAAGTCTAACAAAAATTAAAATAAATAAAAGCCAAAGCATGCTAAGACTGGTTACAAAGATAAGGCAGAAAATAGAAACAAGTTCTATGCTAATCATACTTAACAAAAGCTTTTTGGGTTTGTTTTTTTCTACTATAACTCCATTAATAGGAGCAAGCAAAACTCCTGGTAAAAAAGCAAGCATAGCGCTTGTAGCCGTTGCCCAAGTAGGAGCGTTAAGGCTTACTAAAAGAGTAAAAACACCTGTTTGGGAAAACCAAGCGCCAAAATACACGATAAATTGTACTAAGGTTAGTATTCTAATATTTTTATTATTTTTCAATAAGTCAATATAATTCATAAGCGAAACTATAGCATAATTTATGTTTTTAAATGCTATAATAAAGCTAAAAATGGATTTAAGGAAATAACTTGAAAAGATTAGATAAAGAAGAAGCTCTTTATTTGTTAAGGAATGCAAATTTAGCAGAACTTGGAGAAATAGCTTATCAAAGAAAATTAGAACTTCATCCCGAAAAAATCACCACCTTTGTTGTAGATAGAAATATAAACTACACCAATGTTTGTTGCATAGATTGTTCTTTTTGTGCTTTTTATCGCCATCATAAAGAAGATGACGCTTATATTTTGAGTTTTGAAGAAATTGGTAAAAAAATCGAAGAGCTTGAAGCTATTGGAGGGACGCAAATTCTTTTTCAAGGCGGGGTGCATCCTAAATTAAAAATAGAATGGTATGAAGAGCTTGTTTCGTGGATTAAGGAGCATTATCCAAATATTACCGTGCATGGTTTTTCTGCAGTTGAGATTGCTTATATTGCCAAGGCTTCTAAAATTTCAATTTCTGAAGTTTTACAAAGACTTCAAGCTAAAGGTTTGTTTTCAATACCTGGAGCGGGTGCTGAGGTATTAAGCGATAGAGTGCGAGATATTATCGCGCCTAATAAATGCGATACTGCTACTTGGCTAGAAGTACATAGAAGAGCGCATGAAATCGGTATGAAAAGCACTGCTACTATGATGTTTGGAACGGTTGAAAGTGATGAGGAGATTATAGATCACTTCGAGCATTTAAGAAAATTACAAGATGAAACAGGAGGATTTAGAGCTTTTATTTTATGGAGTTTTCAAAGTGAAAATACAGCATTAATCCAAAAACATCCTGAAATCATGAAGCAAAGTTCAAACAAATATTTAAGACTTTTAGCTTTGGCTAGACTTTATTTGGATAATTTTAAAAATTTACAAAGTTCTTGGGTAACACAAGGTTCATTGATTGGGCAACTTGCTTTAAAATTTGGGGCCAATGATTTAGGCTCAACCATGATGGAAGAAAATGTTGTAAGCGCTGCAGGTGCGAGTTATAGAATGAATCAAGATGAGATGATAAGACTGATTAAAAGCTTAGGTGAAAATCCCGCTAAGCGTAATACAGCTTATGAAATTTTAGAAAGGTTTTAATGCAGAATTTAGAAGTTAGTAGAGTAAAAATTCCTTTTATTTTTGAAGAAAATAACGATTTTCCTATTGTTATCTTAAAGCTTGTTTTTAGAAATTGTGGAAGAAGTTATGATGAAATAGCAGGACTTGCAAAGATGTTTGCAAGAATTTTAAATGAGGGTGTAGATGATAGCTTTTTTAAAGAATTGGAATTTAAAGCTGTAAATTTGGAAGCAAGTAGTGGTTTTGAAAGTTTAGAAATCAATCTTTCTTGCTTGAAAGAAAATTTTGAATTTGCTTTAAAACACTTAGAAAACTTACTCTTAAATCCTAGATTTGAAGAAAAAATTTTAGAAAAATTAAAAATCAATGCCCTAGGTGAGCTTGCTAGTAAAAATAGTGATTTTGATTATTTAGCAAAAAATTTGCTTAATAGCGAAATTTTTGAATGTAAAGAATTTCAAAGTCCAAATGATGGCGATGAAAAAAGTATCAAGCAAATTTCTTTAAGCGACTTGGAGAGTTTTTATAAGAAAAATATTAATTTAAGTAATCTTGTAGTGATTTTAGGCGGGAATTTAGCCCAAGAAAAGGCTAAAGGCTTATTAAATAAATTATTAGCAAAACTTCAAAAAGGCAGTCAAAATTCACAAAAAACTTATGAAATTAACTCAAAAAATAAAGACATAATCCAAATCAGAAAAGAAAGCGAACAAGCCTATATTTACTTTGCTGCACCCTTTTTTACAAAATTTAATGATAAGGATTTTTATCTTGCAAAAATCGCACTATTTATTTTAGGTCAAGGCGGTTTTGGATCAAGGATAATGGAAGAAATTCGTGTTAAAAGAGGGCTTGCGTATTCTGCTTATGCTATGCTTGATATGAATGCATCTTTTACTAGAGTTTTTGGTTATTTGCAAACTAAAAATGAAAGTGCTAAAGAAGCTAAAAAGATAGTTAAAGAAGTATTTAGAGATTTTGTAAAAGAAGGAGTGAGTCAAAATGAGCTTGTGCAGGCTAAAAATTTTCTCATAGGTTCAACTCCTTTGCGTTATGAAAGTCTTAGTAGGCGTTTGTCGATAAGTTTTAATGAGTACTATCAGGGATTGCCAAAAGGATATTATAAAGAAGAATTAAAGCTTATAGAAAAAGTAGAGCTTCAAGAGCTAAATGCTTATATTCAAAAACATAATGAAATTTTAGATTTAAATTTTGCAAGTATTGCAAATGAAAATTAAAGAAAATGATTTTGATTTTTTTAAAAAATTAAAAATTAAAAGCGCGATTGATTTAGCGCTTATCTTACCTAAAAAAATCGAAAATTTAAGTCCAAGCAAAACACCTAAAGAAAATGAGCTATGCACTCAAAAAATAATCATTAAAAGCATTCATTCAAAAAAAGGTCAGCTCTTTGGTTTGGGATTTTGTAAAGAGTGGAGTCAAGACATTTCCTTTGTGTTTTTTCATCCTAGGGCTTGGCACTTTGGAATTTGCAAAATAGGCAAAGAACTTATTTTAAATGGGAAACTTACGCGTTTTGGCCATGTTTGGCAATTTAACAATCCTAAAATTTTAACTTCTTTTGCAGGTTTTGCTCCAAAATATCAAATTCAAGGTTTACAAGATAAAAAAATTTCTGAATTTATACACAAATATCTTAATTATGAAAATTTAAAAGAAAGTGGGATTGAGGATAAATATATCCATTTTCTTTTAAATTTACACACTTATGATGAAAAAAGTTTTTTGATGTTTGAGAATTTGGAGCGCTTTGAGAAAGATTTAAAATATATTGAAATTTACAATTTTTTAAAACGCTTGAAGGCTAAAAAAAGTCACTTTAAAGCTTATGAAATTGAAATTTTCAATATAGCCAATTGGCTAAAAAATTTACCCTTTTCACCCACTCGTGATCAATTAAATGCTTTAAAGGATATAGAGCAAGATTTGGGCTCTAAAGAAGCTAAAAGACGGGTGATTATGGGGGATGTAGGCTGTGGCAAGACTTTGGTTTTGTTGGGCGCTGCTTTGATGGTGTATCCAAAACAAGCTATCTTAATGGCTCCTACTAGCATACTTGCCAATCAACTCTATGAAGAGGCAAAAAAGCTTTTGCCTGAATTTGTGGATATTTTATTTATTAAAGGGGGTAAAAAAGAAAAAGATTTGGAAGAAAAAATTAAAAAAGCCAATTTGATTATAGGAACCCATGCGCTCATTCACCTTCAAAGTCATAATGCTGTGCTTGTAATGATAGATGAGCAGCATCGCTTTGGCTCTGCACAGCGTCAGCAAATTTATTCTTTAAATGAAAATGAATTAGCCCCACATTTTATACAATTTTCTGCAACTCCCATTCCAAGAACTTTAAGCATGATACAATCAGAACTTTTAAATTTTAGTTTTATCAAGGAAATGCCTTTTAAAAAGGATATCACCACTCTTTGTATACAAAATGAAGGTTTTGCAAAGCTTAGTGAAAAAATCAAAGAAGAAATCGCACAAAATCATCAAATCATCATCATCTATCCCTTAGTCAATCCAAGCGATAAAATTCCTTATCTTTCTTTAGAACAAGCAAGGAGGTATTGGGAGGATAATTATGAAAAAGTTTTTGTTACGCATGGAAAAGACAAGCAAAAGGATGAAATTTTGGAGCGGTTTCGTGATGAGGGAAATATTTTATTAAGCACCACAGTCGTAGAAGTAGGAATTTCATTGCCAAGGCTTAGTACTATTGTTATTGTAGGAGCGGAGCGCTTAGGCCTTGCTACCTTGCATCAACTTCGCGGACGCGTGGGCCGTGTCGGACTTAAAAGCACTTGTTATCTTTATACAAAACTCAAAGAAATTCCAAGTCGTTTAAAAGAATTTGCTAGTACTTTAGATGGTTTTAAAATCGCAGAACTTGATCTTAAAAATCGTTTGAGTGGAGATTTGCTCGATGGATTTATCCAGCATGGAAATGAATTTAAATATTTTGATTTTTCCAAAGATGAATACATTTTGGAAAAAGCAAAAAAAGATTTGATGGAAATATAATCTTAATGTCCACCAAAACGATAAAGCATATTTTGAAAATGCGAGGCTATCATTTGTGCGCGCTGTAAAATAACATTTTTCATTTCTTCATTATTGTAAATTTTATCTAAACTTTCTTCAAAAAGTCCTAACCAAATTCCAAAAAATTCTTGCGGAAAAGGAGGCAAATCAAGATGTTTTTTTAGAGGTTGTCCGATATAATCACCTTCCCCTAGCAACATTCCTGCCCAAAAATTCCCTATTTTTGCTTTGTGCTCTTTCCAAGCTTCATCGCTAGTTCCTATGGCATTGTTAAAAATAGGCCCTAAATCCTTATCTTTTCTTATTTTGTCATAAAAAAGTTCCATAAGTTTAGCTATACTTTCTTGATTTATAGTTTCATATTTCATTGTGTTTGCCTTTGGATAAAAATTTATCGTTAATATAGCACAAACAAAATGAGATAAAATTAACATAGGTTAAATATTATAATGCAAGAGTATTTAGATTTTTTAAAGGGTATAGGTAAAATAAGAAAATTTGAAAAAAATAATATTTTATTTTTTGAAGGCGAAAAGGCATTAAAATTTTTTATTCTTTTAAAAGGTAGAGTGCGTGTATACAAAAGCACAGCAGGCGAAAAAGAGATTACTTTGCATTATTTTACCCCGCCTAATTTTATAGCCGAAATGCCTACATTTAAGCGTTTGAGATATCCAGCAAATGCTATTTGTGAAGAATATTGTGAAATTTTAGAAATTGATTTTGAAGATTTTGAAACCCTGTGCAGCCAAAATAAAGAATTTAATTTCTTGCTTATTTCATCTCTTTTTGAAAAAATTAAAATTTTAGAAAAAAAATTATTAGAAAATTCTTTGGATTTAAAAAGTAAACTTGCAAGATATCTTTTGGAAAATGAAAAGAATTTGGCTCAAATTTCGCAAAGACAAATTGCAGTGGATTTAAGTGTTCGTGCTGAATCTTTGTCAAGAATTCTAAAAGAATTTAAAAATTCAGAGCTAATTGAGACAAAAAAGGGTAAAATTGAGATCCTAGATAAAGAGGGTTTAAAAAAAGGACTTTGGTAATAGGAATAAAATGGATTTTGATTTTATACTAGCTAATTCAAATGCTTTTATTGCAGCTGCTTGGCTTACTTTAAAACTTAGTTTTTTTGGTATTATTTTTTCTATAATTATAGGCTTTTTTTGTATTTTAATGAGTTATTTTAAAATAACGATTATGGAAGCTTTTTGTAAAGTTTATATAGAATTTTCTCGCAATACTCCTTTATTGATACAGCTTTTTTTCTTGTATTATGCTTTGCCTAAATTTGATATTCATTTAGAACAAATTCCGCCTTTGAATTTGATTTGTTTAAGTGTAGATGAGGCTTTGCGTCCAGCGTTTGCTTGTGCTATTGTGGGGCTTAGTTTTTTGGGCGGTTCTTATATGGCAGAGAGTTTTAGAGCTGGTTTTGAAGCCATTAAAAAGCAGCAATTTGAAGCAGGTCTTTCTTTGGGTTTTACTAAATTGAATAATTTGCGTTATGTTATAATGCCTCAAGCTTTAGGGGTTTGCTTACCAGGAATAAGCGCAAATATTGTTTTTCTTATTAAAGAAACCTCTGTTGTGAGCATTATAGCTTTGCCGGATTTAGTCACAGTTATGAAGGGTTTAAATTCACTTACTTATAAAACGGATGAGCTTTTATTGCTTTTGTTTTTGGGATATTTATGTATCATACTGCCTATTTCTTTGTTTTTGTTCTTTTTGGAAAAAAGGTTTTCAAATGTTTGATCTATTAAATCCAGATACTTTAAGTCGACTTTGGAAAGGCTTGTATATCACACTTGAAATTTCTATTGTAAGTATTATTATAACTTCTTTTGGCGGGCTTTTTTTAGGTATTTTGATGAGTCTGAAAAATCGTTATATTTATATTTTATGTCGTTTTGCTTTAGAATTTGTTCGTGTTATGCCGCTACTAGTATGGCTTTTTATGGTATATTTTGGACTTTCTAGATGGTTGGGTATAAATTTAAGCAGTGTAAGTTCGGCTATTATTGTTTTTAGTATTTGGGGAAGTTTTGAAATGATGGATTTGGTAAGAACTTCTTTAAAAAGCATTCCTAAACACCAATACGAAAGTGCAGCAAGTCTTGGTTTAAATAAAGCTCAAAGTTATTTTTATATTATCATTCCTCAAGCTATGCGTCGTTTAACACCTATGAGTATGAATTTATTAACACGCATGATTAAAAGTACAACTTTTGCTTATTTAATCGGTGCGGTAGAGCTTGTAAAAGTGGGGCAGCAAATCATCGAATTTAACAATAAAAATGATTTAGCACCATTTATTATTTATGGTCTAATCTTTTTTATCTTTTTTTTAATTTGCTATCCTGTTACTTTATATTCTAAAAAATTAGAAAAAAAATGGAGTTAAAATGAGTATTTTAAAGATAAAAAATTTGCAAAAATATTATGGCTTTCATCATGCTTTAAAGAATATCAACTTAGAAGTAAAACAAAAAGAAGTGGTGGTGATTTTAGGTCCAAGTGGTTGCGGAAAATCTACTCTTTTGCGTTGTATTAATGGGCTTGAGGAAATTGCAGATGGGGTTATAGAAATAGGACAAGATAAGATCGATAAAAATTTTAAAGATTGGACAAGAGTGCGTCAAAAAGTGGGTATGGTATTTCAATCATACGAGCTATTTGAACATTTAAGCGTGAAAGATAACATACTTTTAGGTCCTTTAAAAGTACAAAAAAGAGCTAAAGAAGAAGTTTTGCAAGAAGCTAAAATTTGGCTTGAAAAAGTAGGTTTAGCACATAAAATCGATGCTTATCCAAAAGAGTTAAGCGGAGGGCAAAAACAAAGAATAGCTATAGTGCGCAGTCTTTGCATGAATCCAGAGCTTATGCTTTTTGATGAGGTTACAGCAGCACTTGATCCTGAAATCGTTCGTGAAGTTTTAGAGGTAATTTTAAATTTGGCAAAAGATGGAATGACTATGCTTATAGTCACTCACGAGATGGGATTTGCAAGAGCGGTAGCCGATAGAATAATTTTTATGGATAATGGAGAAATTATCGAAGAAAATACTCCTGATGGTTTTTTTGAAAATCCTAAAAGCGAAAGAGCTAAGAAATTCCTTAATTTATTTGACTATCATAAATGATTTCAATAAAAAATCTTAGTTTTTGTATTTTTAATGGGAAATTTTTAATTATGAAATTGTTTTTTAAATAATTTATAGCGCATAATCTTGACAAACTATTTTTTTTCAGATATAATAACATCTTTAAATTATTTGCTGGTTTAGCTCAGTTGGTAGAGCAGCTGCCTTGTAAGCAGCAGGTCGGGGGTTCAAGTCCCTTAACCAGCTCCATTATTTTAGCAGTGTTTGACCAGAATATTACAATAAGCTTAGATGTAATATTTCATTTATGGTGAGTTACTCAAGTGGCCAACGAGGGCAGACTGTAAATCTGCTGGCTTTCGCCTTCCGTGGTTCGAATCCACGACTCACCACCATGCTTTGCGGGAGTAGCTCAGTTGGCTAGAGCATCAGCCTTCCAAGCTGAGGGTCGCGGGTTCGAGTCCCGTTTCCCGCTCCAAAGTTTGACTGGGAGCTGTATTTTTTTTCTAACTTACAGTAAATCCCCTAAAATTGTTTTTTAGTTGTCTATGTTTTTATATAATTTTTCTGAGCGCTCGTATGGCTCAGAGGTAGAGCACTCCCTTGGTAAGGGAGAGGTCGCGGGTTCAATTCCCGCTATGAGCTCCATAAAATTGAAAAAATTATAAATATAGACTTGCCTTGTTAAATTTTTATATGGAGGAAAAAATGGCTAAAGAAAAATTTTCACGTAATAAGCCACATGTAAACATTGGTACTATTGGTCACGTTGACCACGGTAAAACTACTTTGACAGCTGCTATTTCTGCTGTTCTTTCAAGAAGAGGTTTGGCAGAACTTAAAGATTATGATAATATTGATAACGCTCCTGAAGAAAAAGAAAGAGGTATCACTATTGCAACTTCTCATATTGAATATGAAACAGATAATCGCCACTATGCACACGTTGATTGTCCAGGTCACGCTGACTATGTTAAAAACATGATCACTGGTGCTGCTCAAATGGACGGTGCTATCCTTGTTGTTTCTGCAGCTGATGGTCCTATGCCACAAACTAGAGAGCACATCCTTCTATCGCGCCAAGTAGGTGTTCCATATATCGTTGTATTTATGAATAAAGCAGATATGGTTGATGATGCTGAACTTTTAGAATTGGTTGAAATGGAAATTAGAGAATTATTAAGCTCTTATGATTTCCCAGGTGATGACACACCTATTATTTCAGGTTCTGCTTTAAAAGCTCTTGAAGAAGCAAAAGCTGGACAAGATGGCGAATGGTCAGCGAAAATTATGGATCTTATGGCTGCTGTTGATAGCTATATTCCAACTCCAACTCGTGACACTGAAAAAGATTTCTTAATGCCAATTGAAGATGTTTTCTCAATTTCAGGTCGTGGTACTGTTGTTACAGGTAGAATTGAAAAAGGTATTGTAAAAGTTGGTGATACTATAGAAATCGTTGGTATTAAAGATACTCAAACAACAACTGTAACTGGCGTTGAAATGTTTAGAAAAGAAATGGATCAAGGTGAAGCAGGGGATAATGTTGGTGTTCTTCTTCGTGGTACAAAAAAAGAAGAAGTTATCCGCGGTATGGTTCTTGCTAAACCAAAATCAATTACTCCACATACTGATTTCGAAGCTGAAGTTTATATCCTAAATAAAGATGAGGGTGGTAGACATACTCCATTCTTTAATAACTATAGACCGCAATTCTATGTAAGAACAACAGATGTAACAGGTTCTATTAAATTAGCTGATGGCGTTGAAATGGTTATGCCTGGTGAAAATGTAAGAATTACTGTAAGCTTGATTGCACCAGTAGCGCTTGAAGAAGGTACTCGTTTTGCTATCCGTGAAGGTGGTAAAACTGTTGGTTCAGGTGTTGTTTCTAAAATTATTAAGTAATTTTAAAAGCCAAGTTTAATACTTGGCTTTAAATTTTTTAAGGAAAATATAAATGAGAATTAAAGTTGGTTTAAAATGTGAAGAATGTGGTGATATTAATTATAGCACCTATAAAAATGGCAAAAATACTACAGAAAAATTGGAATTAAAAAAATATTGCCCAAGATTAAAAAAACACACACTTCACAAAGAAGTTAAGCTAAAAAGTTAAGCTTATGCCCTAGGGCAATAGCTCCAACGGTAGAGCACCGGATTCCAAATCCGATGGTTGGGGGTTCGAATCCCTCTTGCCCTGCCATAATTAAGGTTTAAATAAATGGAAAAATTAATAACTTATTTTAAATTATCAAAAGTCGAATTAAGGAAAGTAATTTTTCCTTTAAAAGAACAGGTAAGAAATGCTTATATTACAGTTTTTGTAGTGGTTGCGGTTATTTCTTTGTTTTTGGCGTTAGTGGATTGGATTATGTCCTCTATTGTTTCTGCGATTGTATAAAGGAGAACAAAATTTGAGTACTCATAAATGGTATGCAATCCAAACTTATGCTGGTAGCGAAATGGCAGTTAAAAGAGCCATTGAAAATTTAGTAAAAGATAATGGAATCGAAGAGCAACTAAAAGAAATAGTTGTTCCGACTGAAGATGTTATTGAATTTAAAAATGGAAAAGAGAAGATAAGTGAAAGAAGTTTGTATTCTGGGTATGTTTTTGCACATCTAGATTTAAATACAGAACTTTGGCATCGCATTCAATCTCTTCCAAAAGTTGGTCGTTTTATTGGAGAATCAAAAAAACCTACTCCTTTAACAGAAAAAGATATTAATTTAATTTTGGAAAAAGTGCATAATCGTGCTGCTCCAAAACCTAAAATCTCTTTTGAAGAAGGAGAAAATGTAAGAATTACTGAAGGTCCATTTGCAAACTTTACTGCTATAGTAGAAGAATACGATATGGTTCGTGGATTATTAAAACTTAATGTTTCTATTTTTGGACGTTCTACTCCAGTAGAGATCTTGTATTCTCAAGTTGAGAAAATAATTTAATTTATATCAAGTAAGGAGATTTGTTATGGCTAAAAAAGTCGTAGGCGAAATTAAATTGCAAATTGCAGCTACAAAAGCTAATCCATCACCACCTGTAGGTCCTGCTTTGGGTCAGCAAGGTGTAAATATCATGGAATTTTGTAAAGCTTTTAATGAAAGAACAAAGGATATGGCAGGATTTAATATTCCTGTTGTTATTACTGTTTATGCTGATAAAAGCTTTACTTTTATTACAAAACAGCCACCTGCTACAGATTTAATTAAAAAAGCAGCTGGAATTTCTAAAGGTACAGATAATCCACTTAAGAACAAGGTAGGTAAATTAACTCGTGCCCAAGTTTTAGAAATTGTTGATAAAAAAATTGCAGATTTAAATACTAAGGATAGAGATCAAGCTGCGAAAATTATTGCAGGTTCAGCTCGCTCTATGGGTGTTGAAATCGTAGATTAAAACCTTTTACCGCTAAGGTAAAAAGCGGTAGCACTTTAAAAATGCGGAGAAAAATATATGGCTAAAATAACTAAAAGATTAAAAGAATTATCACAAAAAATTGATGTAAGCAAAGAGTATGCTTTAAATGAAGCAATTGAAACAGTAAGAAATTTAAAATCTGCAAAATTTGATGAAACTGTTGAAATCGCACTTAAATTGAATGTTGATCCAAGACATGCAGATCAAATGGTTAGAGGTTCTGTTGTACTTCCTGCTGGAACAGGTAAAAAAGTTCGTGTAGCTGTTATTGCAAAAGATGCTAAGGCAGATGAAGCAAAAAATGCTGGAGCAGATATTGTAGGAAGTGATGACTTGATAGAAGAAATTCAAAAAGGCAATATGAATTTTGATGTATTAATCGCAACTCCTAATTTAATGGGTCTTGTGGGTAAAGTAGGTAGAATCTTAGGACCTAAAGGTTTAATGCCAAATCCAAAAACCGGAACAGTTACTATGGATGTAGCTCAAGCAGTTAATAATGCTAAAAGCGGACAAGTAAATTTCCGTGTAGACAAACAAGGAAATATTCATGCAGGCCTTGGAAAAGTAAGTTTTTCTAAAGAGCAACTTTGGGATAATATTTCTACTTTTATTAAAGCGATTAATAAACATAAACCTGCAGCAGCTAAAGGTAGATATATTAAAAGCGCAGCTTTGTCTTTAACAATGAGTCCTTCTGTAAAACTTGAAACGCAAGAATTACTTGATATGAAGTAAGAGTTGCTATAATGCAACTCTTTTTAAATAAACATCTGAAAAAATTTTTATTTTTTGAGATGTTTATTTTAGATTGAAGATAGTCGAGGCGAAAGCTTAATTTGGGTAAAACCACTCTGCTTGAAATCTCAGTCGGAAAGGAGAAAATGTGACTAGAAGCGAAAAAGTTGAGATTATTGCTAAGCTTCAAGAAGAATTTAAAATTAGCGAAGCAATTGTAGTTTGTAATTACAAAGGCTTGAGTACTAAAAAGCTTGAAGAACTTAGA
Source organism: Campylobacter sp. JH23 (assembly GCF_017846595.1). NCBI lineage: Bacteria > Pseudomonadati > Campylobacterota > Epsilonproteobacteria > Campylobacterales > Campylobacteraceae > Campylobacter > Campylobacter sp. JH23. Next base: position 39,256 of record NZ_JAEQBP010000003.1, read on the forward strand.
AATAATGCGAGAGAAAACAATGTAAAAGTTCAAATTATTAAAAACACTTTGGCTAACATTGCTCTTAATAATTCCGGTAAAACAGGTCTGGTTCTTAAAGATACTAATGTTTATCTTTGGGGCGAGGATCAACTTAGCGTTTCAAAAGTAGCAGCTAAATTTGAAGAAAATAATGATAAATTTGAAATTAAAACTGCTCATATTGAAGGCGAAGTTGCAGATGTTGCTAAGGTTAGAGCTTTGGCAAAAATGCCTTCTCGCAACGAGTTGCTTGCTATGCTTTTGCAAGTTTGGAATGCGCCAATTACCAATTTCACTATTGGTTTAAATGCGCTTAAAAATAAAAAAGAATCTGAATAATAAATAAAGGATAAAAAATGGCAATTTCTAAAGAAGATGTATTAGAATTTATTTCAAATTTAAGTGTTCTTGAGCTTTCTGAGCTTGTAAAAGAATTTGAAGAAAAATTTGGTGTATCTGCTGCTCCTGTAATGGTAGCAGGTGGTGCAGCAGCAGGTGGTGCAGCAGCTGCAGCTGAAGAAAAAACTGAATTTGATATCGTTTTAGTTGATGGTGGTGCTAAAAAGATCGAAGTAATTAAAATCGTTCGTGCTTTAACTGGTCTTGGACTTAAAGAAGCAAAAGATGCAGTAGAGCAAACACCTTCAACCTTAAAAGAAGGCGTGGCTAAAGCTGATGCAGAAGAAGCTAAAAAACAACTTGAAGAAGCTGGTGCTAAAGTAGAACTTAAGTAATTAAGCTTTAAAAGTTTAAGAAGATTTGCTTATTTAAGTAAGTCTTCTTTTTTATTTTTTACCTAGATATTAGGTCTTCTTTTTTAAATTTACAAAATTTACCACGAGGTATATGCAATATGTTAGACAATAAATTAAGAAATCGTTTAAGAGTAGATTTCTCCAATATTTCAAAGCAAATAGAAATTCCAAATCTTCTTCAACTTCAAAAAGCAAGTTTTGATTATTTTTTAAATCTTGAAAATGGTGAAAGTGGAATAGAAAAAGTATTTAAATCAATCTTTCCTATCCATGATCCACAAAATAGGTTAAGTCTTGAGTATGTTAGTAGCGAAATTGGAAAACCAAAATACACAATTCGTGAGTGCATGGAAAGAGGTTTGACTTACTCTGTAAATTTAAAAATGAAAATCCGTCTTACCTTACATGAGAAAGATGAGAAAACAGGTGAAAAAGTTGGTATAAAAGATATCAAGGAGCAAGAAATTTATATAAGAGAAATTCCATTGATGACAGATAGGGTTTCTTTTATTATCAATGGGGTTGAAAGAGTTGTAGTTAATCAGCTTCATAGAAGTCCAGGCGTAATCTTCAAAGAAGAAGAAAGCTCGACTGTTGTTAATAAGCTTGTATACACTGCTCAAATTATTCCTGATCGCGGTTCTTGGCTTTATTTTGAATATGATGCTAAGGATGTATTGTATGTAAGGATTAATAAAAGAAGAAAAGTTCCAGTAACAATGCTTTTTAGAGCTTTAGGATATAAAAAACAAGATATTATTAAATTATTTTATCCTATTCAGACTATTCACGTTAAAAAAGATAAATTTTTAACAGAATTTAATCCAAGTGATTTTATGGATAGAATAGAATACGATATCAAGGATGAAAAGGGTAATATTATCCATCAAGCCGGTAAAAGATTAACCAAGAAAAAAGCCGAACAGCTTATTAAAGATGGCTTAAAATGGATAGAATATCCAGTAGAAATTTTGTTAAATCGTTATCTAGCCAATCCTATTATTGATAAAGAAAGTGGCGAAGTTTTATTTGACTCTCTAACCTTACTTGATGAAAGCAAACTTGCTAAAATTAAAGAGCAAAAAAGTTTTGAAATAGCTAATGACTTGGCAAATGGAGTGGATGCAGCTATTATTAATTCATTTGCACAAGATAATGAAACTTTAAAATTATTAAAACAAAGTGAAAATATCGATGATGAAAATGATTTAGCAGCTATTAGAATTTATAAAGTAATGCGCCCAGGTGAGCCTGTTGTAAAAGATGCGGCTAAAGCCTTTGTTAATGATTTATTTTTTAATCCTGAAAGATATGATCTTACTAAAGTAGGTCGTATGAAAATGAACCATAAACTAGGACTTGAAGTTCCAGAATATGTAACAGTTCTAACCAATGAAGACATTATCAAAACTGCAAAATATTTAATTAAAGTAAAAAATGGTAAAGGACATATTGATGATAGAGATCATTTAGGAAATCGTCGTATCCGTTCTATAGGTGAACTTTTAGCCAATGAACTTCATTTAGGTCTTGCAAAAATGCAAAAGGCGATCAGAGATAAATTTACTTCTTTAAATGCGGATCTTGATAAAGTAATGCCTTATGATTTAATCAATCCTAAAATGATTACTACAACTATCATTGAATTTTTTACAGGAGGTCAGCTTTCGCAATTTATGGATCAAACCAACCCTTTAAGCGAGGTTACTCATAAGCGTCGTTTATCAGCGCTTGGTGAAGGTGGACTTGTAAAAGAAAGAGCAGGTTTTGAAGTACGTGATGTTCACTCGACACATTATGGTAGAATTTGTCCAGTTGAAACACCTGAAGGTCAAAATATTGGTTTGATTAACACTCTTTCTACTTATGCAAAAGTAAATGAACTTGGCTTTGTTGAAGCACCATATAGAAAAGTTGCAAATGGTAAAGTGACTAATGAAGTTGTTTATCTTACAGCGACACAAGAAGAAGGCTTGTTTATCGCACCAGCTTCAACTAAGGTTGATGCTAAAGGCAATATAGTAGAAGAATTTGTTGAGGCTAGACAAGATGGTGAAACTATACTTGCAAGACGCGAAGAAGTGCAATTAATCGATCTTTGCTCAGGTATGGTTGTTGGAGTTGCAGCTTCTTTGATTCCGTTTTTAGAGCACGATGATGCAAACAGAGCGCTAATGGGTTCAAACATGCAACGTCAAGCTGTGCCACTTCTTACTGCTTCAGCTCCGATAGTAGGAACAGGTATGGAACAAATTATTGCGCGTGATGCTTGGGAAGCTGTTAAAGCAAAGCGTGGCGGTGTGGTTGAGAAAGTGGATAATAAAAGCATTTTTATTTTAGGTGAAGATGATAAAGGTCCATTTATTGACCATTACACTATGGAGAAAAATTTAAGAACCAATCAAAATACAAATTATATTCAACACCCTATTGTTAAAAAAGGTGATATAGTAAAAGCAGGACAAATTATCGCAGATGGTCCTTCTATGGATCAAGGCGAACTTGCTATAGGTAAAAATGCTTTAATCGCTTTTATGCCTTGGAATGGTTATAACTATGAGGATGCTATAGTAGTAAGTGAAAGAATTATACGCGAAGATACTTTTACTAGTGTTCATATTTACGAAAAAGAAATTGAAGCAAGAGAACTAAAAGACGGTATAGAAGAAATTACCAAAGATATTCCAAATGTAAAAGAAGAAGATGTTGCGCATCTTGATGAGAGCGGTATTGCAAAAATTGGTACCCATATTAAACCAGGTATGATTTTGGTGGGTAAGGTTTCTCCAAAAGGTGAGGTTAAACCAACTCCTGAAGAAAGACTTTTAAGAGCGATTTTTGGAGAAAAAGCAGGACATGTTGTGAATAAATCCCTTTATGCAACCGCTTCTTTAGAAGGTGTTGTTGTGGATGTTAAAATTTTCACTAAAAAAGGCTATGAAAAAGATGATCGCGCAATAAAATCTTATGATAAAGAAAAAATGGCTTTAGAAAAAGAGCATCATGATAGACTTTTGATGATGGATAGAGAAGAAATGCTTCGTGTTTGTGCTCTTCTTTCCAAAGCCCCTTTAAATAGCGATCAAAAAATTGGAGATAAAAATTATAAAAAAGGACAAACTGCAGATATTAGCGAACTTGAAAAAATCAATCGTTTTACTTTAACAACTTTGATTAAAGCTTATTCTAAAGAGATTCAAAAAGAATACGATGATTTAAAAAATCATTTCCAAAATGAGAAGAAAAAGCTTAAAGCTGAACATGATGAAAAACTTGAAATTTTAGAAAAAGATGATATCTTACCAAGTGGAGTAATTAAGCTTGTTAAGGTGTATATCGCAACAAAACGCAAGCTTAAAGTGGGTGATAAAATGGCAGGACGCCATGGAAACAAAGGTATAGTTTCTACTATAGTACCTGAAGTGGATATGCCTTATTTGCCAAATGGAAAAAGTGTGGATATTGCACTCAATCCACTTGGGGTTCCAAGCCGTATGAATATAGGGCAAATTTTAGAAAGCCACTTAGGTCTTGTAGGGCTTAGACTGGGTGATCAAATTCAAGAAATTTTTGACAGAAAACAAAAAGATTTCGTTAAAGAATTAAGAGCAAAAATGCTTGAAATATGTTCTATTCCAAGACTTGTAAATGAAAAAGAATTTATTAAAAATTTAAGCGATGAAGAGCTTTTAAATTACGCAAGAGATTGGAGCAAGGGTGTTAAATTTGCAACTCCTGTTTTCGAGGGAGTCAATATAGAAGAGTTTGCAAAACTTTTTGAAATAGCAAAGATTGACATGGATGGCAAAACAGAACTTTATGATGGGCGCACTGGAGAAAAAATCGCTGAGAGAGTTCATGTAGGATGTATGTATATGCTAAAACTTCACCATTTGGTCGATGAAAAAGTTCATGCTAGAAGTACTGGACCTTATAGTTTGGTTACCCAGCAGCCTGTGGGCGGTAAAGCACTCTTTGGTGGACAAAGATTTGGTGAAATGGAAGTTTGGGCGCTTGAAGCTTATGGAGCGGCTCATACCTTAAGAGAGATGCTTACTATAAAATCCGATGATGTTGAAGGTAGATTTAGTGCTTATAAAGCGCTTACCAAAGGAGAAAATGTCCCAGCAACAGGAATTCCGGAGACATTTTTTGTATTGACTAATGAGCTTAAGTCTCTAGCTTTAGATGTTGAGATTTTTGACAAGGATGAAGATAATGAGTAAATTTAAAGTAATAGAAATAAAAGAAGATGCAAGACCTAGGGATTTTGAAGCATTTCAACTTAGACTTGCAAGTCCTGAAAAAATTAAATCTTGGTCTTATGGTGAAGTAAAAAAGCCAGAGACTATTAATTATAGAACTTTAAAACCAGAAAGAGATGGGCTTTTTTGCGCTAAAATTTTTGGACCTATTAGAGATTATGAATGTCTTTGTGGTAAATACAAAAAAATGCGCTTTAAAGGCGTTAAGTGTGAAAAATGTGGAGTTGAAGTTGCAAATTCAAAAGTTCGTCGCTCTAGAATGGGGCATATTGAACTTGTAACCCCAGTAGCTCATATTTGGTATGTTAATTCTCTTCCAAGTCGTATAGGAACACTTCTAGGTGTTAAAATGAAGGATCTTGAACGCGTACTTTATTATGAGGCTTATATCGTGGAAAATGCAGGAGATGCGTATTATGATAATGAAAGCACCAAAAAAGTAGAATACTGCGATGTATTAAATGAAGAACAATATCAAAATTTGATGCAGCGTTATGAAAATAGTGGCTTTAAAGCAAGAATGGGGGGCGAAGTAGTCCGTGACTTGCTAGCAAATTTAGATCTTGTGGCGCTTTTAAATCAGCTTAAAGAAGAAATGGCTGCTACAAATTCAGAAGCTAAGAAAAAAACCATTATAAAGCGTTTAAAAGTTGTAGAAAACTTCTTAAATTCAAATTTAAATGCAAATACAAATAACGAAGATGCAGTACCAAATCGTCCTGAATGGATGATGATTACAAACTTACCTGTATTGCCACCTGATTTGCGTCCTTTGGTTGCTTTAGATGGGGGTAAATTTGCAGTTTCTGATGTAAATGATTTATACCGCCGTGTTATTAACAGAAATACACGTCTTAAAAAACTTATGGAGCTTGATGCGCCTGAAATTATTATCAGAAATGAAAAAAGAATGCTACAAGAAGCTGTAGATGCACTTTTTGATAATGGTCGTCGTGCTAATGCAGTTAAAGGAGCAAACAAACGCCCGTTAAAATCTTTGAGTGAAATTATCAAAGGTAAACAAGGTCGTTTTAGACAAAACTTGCTAGGTAAAAGGGTGGATTTTTCAGGTCGTAGCGTTATTGTTGTAGGACCAAAACTTAGAATGGATCAATGTGGCTTACCTAAAAAAATGGCTTTAGAACTTTTCAAGCCACATTTATTGGCTAAGCTTGAAGAAAAAGGTTATGCCACTACAGTAAAACAAGCTAAAAAAATGATAGAAAACAAAACTAATGAGGTTTGGGAATGTTTAGAAGAGGTGGTAAAAGGGCATCCTGTTATGTTAAACCGTGCTCCAACTCTACATAAACTTTCTATCCAAGCTTTCCATCCTGTTTTAGTTGAGGGGAAGGCAATACAACTCCATCCTTTAGTTTGTGCAGCATTTAACGCGGATTTTGATGGTGACCAAATGGCGGTGCATGTGCCACTTTCTCAAGAAGCGATCGCAGAATGTAAGGTTTTAATGCTTTCTTCTATGAATATTCTTTTGCCTGCAAGTGGAAAGTCTGTAACTGTACCTTCTCAAGATATGGTTTTAGGAATTTATTATCTTTCTTTGGAAAAAATGGGTGCAAAAGGTTCACATAAGATATGCACAGGCATTGATGAAGTAATGATGGCCCTTGAAAGTAAATGCCTTGATATTCATGCTAGCATTCAAACTATGGTTGATGGTAGAAAGATTACTACAACAGCAGGAAGACTTATTATTAAATCTATTTTGCCTGATTTTGTTACTGAGAATATGTGGAATAAGGTTTTAAAAAAGAAAGATATTGCTGCACTTGTGGATCATGTATATAAACAAGGTGGTTTACAAACTACTGCAAGCTTTTTAGATAAACTTAAAAATTTAGGTTTTGAATATGCGACTAAGGCAGGTATTTCTATATCTATCGCTGATATTATCGTTCCTAATGATAAACAAAAGGCTATTGACGAGGCTAAAAAGCAAGTAAGAGAAATTCAAAATTCTTATAATCTTGGTTTGATCACTTCAGGTGAAAGATATAACAAAATTATTGATATTTGGAAAACCACTAACAATACTCTTTCAAGAGATATGATGAAGCTTGTTGAAAAAGATAAGGAAGGCTTTAATTCTATCTATATGATGGCAGATTCAGGTGCTAGAGGTAGTGCAGCTCAAATTTCTCAGCTTGCTGCTATGAGAGGACTTATGACTAAGCCTGATGGATCGATTATCGAAACGCCTATTATTTCAAATTTCCGTGAAGGTTTGAATGTTCTTGAGTATTTTATTTCAACTCACGGAGCTAGAAAAGGTTTAGCAGATACTGCTCTTAAAACAGCAAATGCAGGTTATTTGACAAGAAAACTTATTGATGTGGCGCAAAATGTAAAAATTACCGTTGAAGATTGTGGCACACACGAAGGTGTTGAAATCAATGAGATCACTGCAGATAGTTCCATTATAGAAACTTTAGAAGAGAGAATTTTAGGCAGGGTTATAGCTGAAGATGTAATCGATCCTATTACAAATTCTGTACTTTTTACAGAAGGTACCTTAATAGATGAAGAAAAAGCTAGAATATTAGGAGAAAGCGGTGTAAAAAGTGTAAATATTCGCACTCCAATCACTTGTAAAGCTAAAAAAGGAATTTGTGCAAAATGTTATGGAATCAATCTTGGCGAAGGCAAGCTTGTTAAGCCAGGTGAGGCAGTGGGTATTATCTCTGCTCAATCTATCGGTGAGCCAGGAACTCAGCTTACGCTTAGAACCTTCCACAGCGGGGGAACTGCAAGTACAGATTTACAAGATAGACAGGTAAGCGCCCAAAAAGAAGGTTTTATAAGATTTTATAATCTTAAAACTTATAAAAATAAAGAGGGAAAAGACATAGTGGCTAATCGTAGAAATGCGGCTATTTTACTTGTAGAGCCAAAAATTAAAGCACCATTTAAGGGTATTATCAATATAGAAAATATCCACGAAGATGTAATTGTTTCTATAAAAGATAAAAAACAAGAGGCAAAATATATTCTTAGAAAATACGATCTTGCTAAACCAAATGAATTAGCGGGCGTTAGCGGAAGCATTGATGGAAAGCTTTATTTACCGTATCAAAGCGGTGCTGAAGTTGAAGAAAATGAAAGTATTGTTGAGATGATTAAAGAGGGTTGGAATGTGCCAAACCGTATTCCATTTGCAAGTGAAATTCTTGTAAAAGATGGGGATCCTGTTGTGCAAAATATCAAAGCAGGGGAAAAAGGAATTTTAAAATTCTATATTCTTAAGGGCGATGGACTTGATAGGGTTAGAAATATTAAAAAAGGCGATATAGTAAAAGAAAAAGGATTTTTTGTTGTAGTTGCTGATGAAAATGATAGAGAGGCAAAAAGACATTACATCCCAAGAGAATCAAGAATAGAATTTAATGATAGCGAAGAGGTTAATTTTGATTCTATAATCGCTAGTGCGCCAAAACAAGAAAAGTCAGTTATTGCAGAATGGGATGCTTATAATAATACTATCATTGCAGAGATTGATGGTGTGGTAAGTTTTGAAGATATAGAAGCAGGTTATAGTGCAGATGAGCAAATCGATGAGGCAACAGGCAAGCGCTCGCTAGTGATCAATGAGTATTTACCAAGCGGAGTAAGACCGACTTTGATAATTGCAGGTAAAGGTGATAAAGCAGTGCGTTATCAGTTGGAGCCAAAAACGGTTATTTTTGTTCATGATGGTGATAAAATTTCTCAAGCAGATATTTTGGCAAAAACTCCAAAAGCAGCAGCGAAATCAAAAGACATTACCGGAGGTCTTCCAAGGGTTTCAGAGCTTTTTGAAGCAAGAAAACCAAAAAATGCAGCAGTAATTGCAGAGATTGACGGTGTGGTTCGTTTTGATAAGCCTTTACGCTCAAAAGAAAGATTGATTATCCAAGCAGAAGATGGCACAAGCGCAGAATATTTGATCGATAAATCAAAACATATTCAAGTAAGAGAAGGTGAATTTATTCACGCAGGTGAAAAGCTAACTGATGGAGTAGTTTCAAGTCACGATGTGCTTAAAATTTTAGGCGAAAAAGCCTTGCATTATTACTTGATTTCTGAAATTCAACAAGTATACCGAGGTCAAGGGGTTGTTATTTCTGATAAGCATATTGAGGTTATAGTTTCTCAAATGTTAAGACAGGTTAAAATTATTAATAGTGGACATACTAAATTTATCGAAGGGGATTTGGTTTCAAGACGCAAATTCCGCGAAGAAAATGAGCGAATTCTTAGATTGGGCGGAGAACCAGCTATTGCCGAACCTGTACTTTTAGGTGTTACAAGAGCAGCGATAGGCAGTGATAGTGTGATTTCTGCAGCTTCATTCCAAGAAACAACAAAAGTACTTACCGAAGCAAGTATCGCGGGTAAATTTGACTACTTAGAAGACTTAAAAGAAAATGTTATTTTAGGTAGAATGATTCCTGTTGGAACAGGGCTTTATGGTGAGCAAAATTTAAAACTTAAAGAACAAGAATAACTTATAGCCCTTTTTTGGGCTATTTTAGTATAATTCTTCTAAATCGTTGAAATGAATTTTTAAGGCTTTTTCTATTTTATTTTTTTCTTCTAAAAGTATTTTTTTATTTTTTTCTCTGAAGGTTTCATTAGAGTAGAAAATAAGATAAGATATACTAATAGCGGCAATTATTTTGTTTTTATGTTCTATACCTATAGCCATACATTCAATTTGCGGATTGATTTCTCCGCTTTCAATAGCAATTTTTTCTTTTTTAATTTGTTCGATTTGTTGATAGAGTTCATCTATATTTTTTAGTGTATTTTCTGTGATTTTTTCAAAATTGTTTGGATAAATTTTTTTTAATTCTTCTTTATTTTTATTGGACAATAAAGCCTTGCCTAAAGAAGTTGCATAAGCAGGATAAGAGGTGCCTATGAAAGATTTTAATTGTACTGGATTATTTGCATCAATTTTTTCTAAATAGAGCACATTTTCTTCTTTTAAAATTCCCATTTGACAAGTTTGATTTGTTAAATTTCTTATATTTTTCATATGTTTTTTAATCATTTCAAAAATACTATTTTCACTTTTTATATTGTATCCTAATTCTAAAATTTTAAAATCTAAATAATAGCTTTTATTCTTTAAATCGCATCTGATGTATTGTTTTTCTTGTAGAGTTTGCAAAATAGGCCAAAGAGTTCCAGCTGGAATATTTAGTTTTTTGGCTATAGTACTTAAGGTAAGTTTTTCTTTTGCCAGCAGTTCTAAAATATTTAAAACTCTAAGAGTAGGCTGATGCATAATGCTTTTATCCTTGTTTTGTTTTTATAAATTCTAGCATAATTTTTACTTTTAGTAACACAAAATAAAAAAATTATTTATTGATAAATTTCGATAATTTTTTGTAAGAATCGGTAGTTATTAAGGATGGAATGTGAATTTTACACCATATTCTTAATTTGATTTTTTACAAATATTTTGTTATATTTTTTGTATATAAATATATTTTTGTATATACGAAAGGAAAATAAAAATGGGAATTTTAAAAGGAACTTTACCGGCTTTGCTTACTCCATATAAAGATGATGGAAGTATTAATGAAAAAGAATTTATTCACTATTGTGAATTTGGTATTTCTAAAGGTTTAAATGGATTATTTTGTAATGGAAGCGCGGGAGATTCTCAAGCTTTAAGCATTGAAGAACAAGTTAAATTAATGAGACTCACAAAAGAAGTTGCAAAAAATAATATGCCCATTATTACAGGTATTGCTTCAACAATTTATCAAAATACTTTTACTTTGGCACAAAAAGCTTATGAAATAGGTCTTGATGCTTTGTTGCTTGCTATGCCTTATTATTATAAATTAAGTGAAGATGCGCTTTTTGAATATGTAAAAGATCTATCTTCTAAAGTGAAACTTCCCTTGTATGTTTATAATATACCTCTTTTTGCACCAGCACTAAGCTTAAAATTTATAGAAAGAGTTTCAAAGCTTGATAATGTTGTGGGTATAAAAGATAGTAGTGGAGATGCTTTGCTTTTAAATCATATTTTAGATGTGCTACCTAGCAATTTTGATGTTTTTGTAGGAAGAGAAGAATTTTATGTAGGTGCATTATTAGCAGGTGCAAAAGGTTCTATGACTAGCATAGGTGGAGTTTTTCCAGAACTTATGAGCGAAATTTACAAATCAATCAATGAAAAAAATATAGGCAGAGCTTTGCTAATACAAAAAAGTTTATTAAAGGCCATAAGATTTGGTATGAGCATAGCTTTTCCTATGGGTTTTGCTTTGCTTTTAAAGGCCAGAGGATTTGAATTTGTAAATGCTAGTATTCATCCTTTATCACCTGCTACAAAAGAAGAATTAAACACTCGCTTTGATGAAGCAAAAGAGCTTATTAAAACTATAGAAAAAGAAACAGGTATAAAACTATGAAAGGATATATTATAGTCAATGAAAAAGACAATGTTGCCACAGCTTTGCGTGACTTTAAAAAAGGCGAAAAAGTGGCAAATATTGAGCTTTTAAATGATATTGCAAGCGGACATAAATTTGCACTAAAGGATATAAAAAAAGATGAAATTATTATCAAATACGCAGAAGCTATAGCTAGTGCAAGTTGCGATATTAGTACAGGGGAATGGGTGCATATCCATAATACTGCGGGAATTAGAGGTCGTGGAGATAAGGAATAAATATGAAAAAGATAATGGGCTATAGAAGAGAAGATGGAAAATTTGGCTTAAGAAATAAAGTCATTATCATACCAAGTGTACATTGTGCTAATAAAGTGTGTGAAAATATAGCTAGAAAATGTAATGGAGCGGTTTATATCAACCATCAGCATGGTTGCTCCCAGCTTGAATTTGATGCTTTGCAAACCAGAGATGTTTTGATAGGTCATGGGAGCAATGCCAATGTTTTTGGTGTTTTAATTGTAGGGCTTGGTTGTGAGGTAATACAAGCTAAAGTAGTAGCAGAAAAAATCAAAGAAGCAACGCCTTATAAAAAGGTTGAATATTTAGTGATACAAGAATGCGGTGGTAGTAAAAATACTATTGAAAAAGGTATTAAAATAGTCAATGAAATGCTTGAAAGTGCCGCAAAGTTACAAAAAAGTGAAGGAGATTTTAGTGATTTGATTTTAGGCACAGAATGCGGTGGAAGTGATAGCTATAGCGGACTTAGTGCTAATCCTGCTTTAGGAAGTTTGAGTGATTTTGTCATTGATGAGGGTGGTGCGGTAATTTTAGCAGAAACTACAGAGCTTATAGGTTGTGAAGCTATACTTGCTAAGAGAGCAAAAAACGATGAAATAGCTAAAAAGGTATATGATAAGATTTTAGGTTATGAGAATTTAGTCAAGTCTTTTCGTGCTGATATTCGAGGAGCAAACCCTAGTCCGGGAAACATTGCAGGTGGGCTTAGTACTATAGAGGAAAAATCCTTAGGTTGTGTTTATAAAGCAGGAACCAGAACCTTAATGGATGTGATTGATTATGCCAAACCTATAGTTTCTAAAGGACTTACTTTTATGAATACGCCAGGTAATGATATAGAACAACTTAGTGCTATGGTTGCAGGTGGAGCAAATATTTGTGTTTTTACTACAGGTCGTGGCACTCCAACGGGTTCTGCTATTGTGCCTACAATTAAAATGAGTTCTAATACTTTTTGTTATGAAAATATGAATGATGCTATTGATATTAACGCAGGAAGCATTATAGATGGGGTAAAAACAAAAGAAGAAGTGCGTGATGAGCTTATAGAATTAATCGTGCGAATTTCAGATGGAGAATTGGTAAAAGCTGAAATAAACGAGCAAAATGATTTTTCAGTTTGGAGACTTGCTACAACTTGTTAGGGACTAAAAATGGGGCATTTAAAATTAACAAAATTAGAGCTGGTTTGTAAGAAAATATCTTGGCGTATTCTACCTTTAATTGTTTTGATGTTTTGTCTTTCTATGCTTGATAGGACAAATATTAGTTTTGTGAAATCTCACATCGAAATGGATGCGGGTATTAGCGAAACTGCGTATGCTTTGGGTGCTGGGATATTTTTTGTTGGTTATGCTTTGTTTGAAGTGCCTTCAAATTTACTTTTGCATAAATTAGGAGCTAAGATTTGGTTGAGCCGTATAATGATCACTTGGGGACTTGTAACTATGGCTATGATTTTTATACAAGGAGAAACAAGTTTTTATATATTAAGGTTTTTTCTAGGGTTGACTGAAGCAGGTTTTAGTCCAGGGATTATTTTGTATCTTAGTTATTTTTTTCCAGCTATATATCGATCAAAAGCTTATGGAATTTATCAAATGGGTGTGCCTATAGCTTTTGTTTTTGGTTCTTTAATCAGTGGTTTTATACTTGATTATGCATCAAATATGTATTTTAAAAATTGGCAGTGGATGTTTTTAATCGAGGGCGGAATTACTGTTTTGGTGGGTGTTTTTTGTTTGTTTTATCTTGATTCACATCCAAAAGATGCAAAATGGTTAGATATAAAAGAAAAAGATATTTTGCTAAAACATATTGAAATTTCCAATACTAAAGCTAAGGATTATTCTATAAAAGATATTTTTAAAAGTATTTTGGTGTGGAAATTTGTATTTGTTTATTTTTGTATTCAATTAAGTGTTTATGGAGTGCTTTTTTATTTACCAAGTAAAATTGCTCAAATATTGCAAATAAATGTGGGTTTTGAAGTAGGGCTTTTAAATGCTATTCCTTGGATTTTTGTTTTTATCGCCTTGCCAATATTTACCTCATTGGCGGATAAAAAACGCTCTTGGAATTTATATGCGATTTTATTTTTATTATTAGCAAGTTTAAGCATGATAGCTTCGACTTTTGTTGCGAATTTAGCACCATTTTTATTTTTTATTAGCTTGGCTGTTATAGGTTTTATCGTAATTCAGCCTATATTTTGGAATTTACCAACTCAAGTTTTAAAGGGAAAAGGTGGTGCAGCTGCTATCGCACTTATAGGGTCTTTAGGAAATTTAGGTGGTTTTGTCGCACCGACTTTAAAAACATACATAGAAAATCATTTTGGGGTTGAGTTTGGACTTATAACACTAGCATTAATAGCAGTTTTAGGCGTATTGATATTAGTGCATTTAAAAATGACTTTAAATTAGATAAAGGAGAATAAATGGATTTAAAAATTAAAAATAAGGTTTGTATTATTACAGGTGGTGCTAAAGGCATTGGTTATGGTATTGCTAAATTATGGGCTATGGAGGGTGGAATTCCTGTAGTTTTTTCAAGATCTATGCCTAAAGAGCACGACGAAGAATTAAAAAATTTATGCAAAAGCTATGAATTTTATGAAATTGATCTAAAAAATTATGAACAAATTGAAGAACTTATAAAAAAAGTTGTTACAAAACATGGTGGAATTTATGCCCTTGTAAATAATGCAGGTGCAAATGATAATTTGCATATTGAAAATACAAGTACTCAAGATTTGATAAAATCTTATGAAAATAATCTTTTTCATTATTATGCTATGGCAAAAGAGTGTTTGCCTTATATTAAAAAAGAGCAAGGCAGTATTTTAAATATAGTGAGTAAAACAGGTATCACAGGACAAGGAAGAACTTCAGCTTATGCTTCGGCAAAAGCTGCTCAAATAGGTTTTACTAGGGAATGGGCTTGTGCTTTTGCTAAAGATAGTGTTAGAGTAAATGCCATAGCACCAGCTGAAGTTATGACTCCTCTTTATGAAAAATGGTTGCAAAATTTCCCTAACCCTAAAGAGCAATATGAGAAAATCGCAAAAACTATACCTTTAGGACATCGTTTTACCACTATAGAAGAGATTGCAAATACTGCAGTTTTTACACTTAGTCCTTTGGCTTCACATACTACAGGACAAATTTTAATGCCAGATGGAGGTTATGTTCATTTGGATAGAGCATTGAATTGGGATGAAATTTAAGGAGTAAAAAATGACTGATTCTAAGAATATAAAAATAGCTATTGTTTTGGTGACTTCTCTTTTCTTTTTATGGGGAGTAAGTTATGGGCTTATCGATGTAATGAATAAAAATTTTCAAAATCATCTTCACATTAGCCAGCATGAAAGTGGATTTTTACAATTTGCTTATTTTGGAGCTTATTTTATCATAGCCTTGCCAGCGGGTTATATAGCCAATAAGTATTCTTATAAAATGGGGATTATTTTCGGTTTAGCACTTTATGCTGTAGGGGCTTTGCTTATTATACCTGCTACAAATTTAGCTTCTTTTCATTTGTTTTTATTTGCGTTTTTTGTTTTAGCTTGTGGCATTGGTTCTTTAGAAACTAGTGCAAATCCTTACATGGTAAAACTTGGAGATGAAAAAAATGCAAGTTTTAGAATCAATGCCGCACAAAGTTTTAATGGTTTAGGACAATTTGTAGGACCTATTATAGGTGGAGCTTTATTTTTATCTATTACCAAGCAAGAAGAGGGTGCGAGTGCGGAGCAAATCGAAGCTGCATTGCTAGCCAATATGGGTAATGTTCAGCTTGTTTATGTAGGAATTGCTGCTATTGTTATTTTGATTTTAATTGCTTTTGTTCTAAATAAGCTTCCAGAAGGAAGTGCGGTAAGTGATGATTATAAACAAAAAGATGATTCTAAGCCTATACATGTTTTTAAACACAGACATTTTAATTTAGGACTTTTAGCGCAATTTTCATATATAGCAAATCAAGTTGCAGCAGGGGCGTTTTTTATTAATTATGTAGTAGATCATAATGAAGGATTAAAAGATGCGCAAGCTGCTTATTATTTTTCTATAGCTTTGGTTGCATTTATGCTAGGACGTATTGTTTCTACTCCTTTGATGAAAGTGATTAAAGGTGAGAAAATTTTAGGACTTTATTCTTTAATTAATGTACTCATATGCTTTGGCTTGTATTTTACGAGTGGTTTTTTAAGTACTATTCTTTTAATTGCTTTATTTTTCTTTATGTCTATCTCTTTTCCTACTATTTTTGCAGTTGCAACAAAGAATTTGCCTTTAAATCAAGTAAAACTAGGCGGTTCTTTGCTTGTAATGAGTATAGTAGGTGGAGCGATTATGCCTTTAATTATAGGTTTTATTAATGATCATTATGGCACAGGTATGGGGTATTTAGCAATGGCACCTTTATTTTTATATGTGGCTTGGTATGGTTTTGTTGGCTCAAAGATAAAGGCTTAAAATGCAAAAGATTTTTGATGCACATTTGCATCTTTGGGATTTGGATAAAATGCCTATTTCATGGTTAAAAGGCAATGAAAAATTAGAGCAAAATTATGATTTTTTTAGAGCAAAAGAAGAATATGAAGGATTTGAATTTTTAGGTGCTATGTATGTTGAAACCAATAGCGATGATTTAGAAAAGGAAGCTTTATTTGCTTTAGAGCAAAAAAAGCTTCATAATCTTTTGCTTTGTTTAGCGGATTTAAAATATAAAGAAGAACTTAGCTCTTTTAGGGAAGTAATGCACACGAGTAAAAAAGAAGCTAAAAGACTATTTGAAGCAGATTTTGAAGAAAAAATAGAAATTTTAAAAACTTTCAATATACCTTTTGAAGCTTGTATGAAAAATGAAGAACTCAGTTTTTTAGAAAAATTTTTAAATAAAAATCCAAATTTAAAAGTGGTTTTAAATCATCTAGGAAGTCCAAAAATAGATCGTTTAAATGAGTATAAAAAAGATTTAAATCTTTTGAAAAAATTTCCAAATTTATATATTAAGCTTTCGGTTCCAGATGATTTTTCAGAACAAACCTCAAAGGAATTTATTTATGAGCTTTTTGCTTTTTTTAAAGAAAATTTTAGTGAAGATAAATTCATATTTGGTAGCAATTATCCTGTGGCAAAAATAGCTCCAGCTAAGTGGGCTAAACTCATCATAGAAAGTAAAATTTTCAAAAACTTAAATAAGATATTTTATCAAAATGCTTTATCAATTTACAAGGAGGATAGATGCAAAGATATGGCCAAATCATAAAGATAAAAAAGGAAAAAATAGAGGAATATAAAAATCTTCACGCAAAGCCTTATGAAGGGGTTTGCGAGATGATTAAGAAGTGCAATATGCAAAATTATTCCATTTATTTGTTCGGAGAATATTTATTTGCATATTTTGAATATGTAGGTGCTGATTTTGAAGCAGACATGGCTAAAATGGCAAGAGATGAAAGCACACAAAAATGGTGGAAAGTAACAGATCCTTGTCAAATATCTTTAGGCTATGCAGGACAAAAATGGCTAAATATGGAAGAAGTATTTCACTTAGACTAAAAAAGGAGAAAAAATGACAACTTATTTAAATTATATTGATGGAAAGTTTATCCCACATAATGGAGAATTTATCGAAGTTTTAAATCCGGCTACCAAAGAAGTGATTTCAAGAGTAGCTAGCGCTTCTTTAGAAGATACTAAAAGAGCGATTGAAGCAGCCAAAAAAGCACAAAAAGTTTGGGAGGCTAAACCAGCGATTGAAAGAGCAAATCATTTAAAAGAAATAGCTAGTTTAATACGCAAAAATGCTAATTTCTTAACCGAAGTTTTAATGCAAGAGCAAGGAAAAACCAGAGTTTTGGCTAGCATAGAGATTAATTTTACAGCAGATTATATGGATTATACGGCCGAGTGGGCTAGAAGATATGAGGGTGAAATCATACAAAGCGATAGGGCTAATGAGCATATATATTTATATAAAAGTGCTATTGGGGTAATTGGTGGAATTTTACCTTGGAATTTTCCATTTTTCTTAATCGCAAGGAAGATGGCACCTGCTTTACTAACAGGAAATACTATTGTTATAAAGCCAAGCAGTGAAACTCCAAACAATGCTTTTGAATTTGCAAAGCTTGTTTCGCAAAGTTCTTTACCAAAAGGTGTTTTTAACTTAGTTGCAGGTAAAGGCAGTGTAGTAGGATATGAATTATCAAGCAATGAAAATATAGGTATGGTAAGTCTTACAGGAAGTGTTGAAGCAGGGACTAGAGTAATGGAAGCTGCAGCTAAAAATATTATCAAAGTTTCTTTAGAACTTGGTGGAAAGGCGCCAGCTATAGTGTGCAAAGATGCGGATATTGATTTAGCAGTAGAAGCGATTAAAGCAAGTAGAATTTGCAATAACGGACAAGTTTGTAATTGTGCTGAAAGAGCTTATGTGCATACAAGCATTTATGATGAATTTGTAGACAAATTTGTAAAAGCCATGAGTAAAGTAAGTGTTGGAAATACCTTAAAAGGTGATTTTGATATGGGACCATTGGTCAATCAAGCAGGAGTTGATAATGCTTTGGCAATGCTTCAAAGAGCTACAGCTAAAGGAGCGATTGTAGAATGCGGTGGAAAAATCACTGATACAAGTGGGTATTATTTTCCCGCAAGCGTTCTTACTAATGTTAAACACGAAGATGAGATCATGCAAAAAGAAATTTTTGCTCCGATTTTACCTATTGCTAAATTTGATACACTTGATGAAGCTATTGATATGGCAAATGATTGTGAATATGGTCTTACAAGTTCTATTTATACACAAAATTTAGATATAGCAATGAGAGCTAGCAGAGAAATTAAATTTGGTGAAACTTATATTAATCGTGAAAATTTTGAGGCTATGCAAGGTTTTCATGCAGGCTTTAGAAAAAGTGGCATAGGCGGAGCTGATGGAAAACATGGTCTTGAAGAATATTTAGCTACCCATGTGGTATATTTGCAGTATAATACTAATAAACAATAATTTTATTATCTCATCTAGTTTTAGATGGGATAGGATTTTTAATTTTAGTCACTACTAAAACATCTCTAGTTTATATTTTTGTAAGTAAAATTTAGATATCATCTAAAGTTTATTATATTTTTTAAAGAAAGGAATTATTGTGCCTACCATAAATCAATTGGTTAGAAAAGAGCGCAAAAAAGTTTTAGAAAAATCTAAATCTCCAGCGCTTAAAAATTGTCCACAAAGAAGGGGAGTTTGCACTAGGGTTTATACTACAACACCTAAAAAACCAAACTCAGCGTTAAGAAAAGTTGCCAAAGTAAGACTTACTAGTGGCTTTGAAGTGATCAGCTATATCGGCGGTGAAGGTCATAACTTGCAAGAACACAGCATTGTTTTAGTGCGTGGTGGTAGGGTAAAAGACTTACCAGGGGTTAAATATCACATCGTTCGTGGTGCTCTTGATACAGCAGGTGTTGCAAAAAGAACAGTTTCTCGTTCTAAATATGGTGCTAAACGCCCTAAAGCAGGCGCTGCAAAATAATCATTCATACAGACAAATCCGTTAGATTTGATTTTGTTTGAGTAAAATTTAAAATTTGAAGGAAAAATAATGAGAAGAAGAAAAGCTCCGGTAAGAGAAGTCTTGCCTGATCCGATTTATGGTAACAAAGTAATCACAAAATTTATTAATTCTTTAATGTATGATGGTAAAAAAAGCACAGCTACTACGATTATGTATGGTGCTTTAGAACTTATCGATAAAAAAGGTGGAGAAAAAAAAGGTATTGATATCTTTAATGATGCGATTGAAAATATTAAACCTTTGCTAGAGGTAAAATCTCGCCGCGTAGGTGGGGCGACTTATCAAGTTCCAGTAGAGGTTCGTCCTGCTAGACAACAAGCTTTAGCAATTCGTTGGATTATTTCTTTTGCTAGAAAAAGAAGTGAAAGAACTATGATAGATAAACTTGCAGCTGAACTTTTAGATGCGGCAAATAGCAAAGGTGCTTCATTTAAGAAAAAAGAAGATACTTACAAAATGGCTGAAGCAAATAAAGCATTTGCTCACTATCGTTGGTAAGAAGGAGAAAAAATGTCTAGAAGTACTCCTTTAAAAAGGGTTAGAAATATCGGTATTGCTGCACATATTGATGCGGGAAAAACAACTACAAGTGAGAGAATTCTTTTCTTTACAGGTATGAGTCATAAAATAGGCGAAGTGCATGATGGTGCTGCAACTATGGACTGGATGGAACAAGAAAAAGAGCGTGGGATTACTATCACTTCTGCGGCTACAACTTGTTTTTGGAAAGATCATCAAATCAATCTTATTGACACTCCAGGCCACGTGGATTTCACCATAGAAGTTGAAAGATCTATGCGTGTTCTTGATGGTGCTGTTGCAGTATTTTGTTCAGTAGGTGGGGTGCAACCTCAAAGCGAAACTGTTTGGAGACAAGCAAATAAATATGGTGTTCCAAGAATAGTTTTTGTAAATAAAATGGATAGAATCGGCGCAAACTTCTATAATGTAGAAGATCAAATTCGTAATCGCTTAAAAGCTAATCCAGTTCCACTTCAAATTCCAATCGGCGCTGAAGATAATTTCAAAGGTGTTATCGATCTTGTAACTATGAAAGCTTTAGTTTGGGAAGATGATACTAAGCCAACAGATTATGTAGAAAAAGAAATTCCTGCTGAGCTTAAAGAAAAAGCAGAAGAATATCGCACTAAAATGATAGAAGCGGTTTCAGAAACTTCAGATGAGTTGATGGAAAAATATTTAGGCGGAGAAGAATTAAGCCTTGAAGAGATTA
This sequence comes from Campylobacter sp. JH23, assembly GCF_017846595.1. Taxonomy (NCBI): domain Bacteria; kingdom Pseudomonadati; phylum Campylobacterota; class Epsilonproteobacteria; order Campylobacterales; family Campylobacteraceae; genus Campylobacter; species Campylobacter sp. JH23. The sequence continues at coordinate 59,837 of NZ_JAEQBP010000003.1, forward strand.
AAACAGGGATTAAAGCAGGGTGTTTAAGTCTTTCTATTGTTCCTATGCTTTGTGGAACTGCATTTAAAAATAAGGGTGTTCAACCTTTACTTGATGCTGTTGTGGCTTATTTGCCAGCTCCAGATGAAGTTGCTAATATCAAAGGAGAATATGAAGACGGCACAGAAGTTTCTGTAAAATCAACCGATGATGGCGAATTTGCAGGACTTGCATTTAAAATTATGACAGATCCATTTGTAGGACAACTTACTTTCGTGCGTGTTTATCGTGGATGTTTAGAAAGCGGTTCTTATGCTTATAACTCAACCAAAGATAAAAAAGAAAGAATTGGTCGTTTGTTAAAAATGCACTCTAATAAAAGAGAAGAAATTAAAGTTCTTTACGCAGGAGAAATCGGTGCAGTTGTAGGACTTAAAGATACTTTAACAGGGGATACTCTTGCAAGTGAAAAAGATAAGGTAATTCTTGAAAGAATGGATTTCCCAGATCCTGTTATTTCTGTTGCAGTAGAACCAAAAACTAAAGCAGATCAAGAAAAAATGTCTATTGCGCTAAATAAACTAGCTCAAGAAGATCCAAGCTTTAGAGTTTCTACGGATGAAGAAAGTGGTCAAACTATCATTTCAGGTATGGGTGAATTACACCTTGAAATTATTGTTGATCGTATGCTTCGTGAATTTAAAGTGGAAGCTGAAGTGGGACAACCTCAAGTTGCTTACCGCGAAACCATTAGAAAAACTGTTGAACAAGAATACAAATACGCTAAGCAATCAGGCGGTCGTGGTCAATACGGACATGTATTCTTACGCCTTGAGCCACTTGAGCCAGGTAGTGGATATGAGTTTGTTAATGATATCAAAGGTGGGGTAATTCCAAAAGAATATATTCCTGCGGTTGATAAAGGTGTTCAAGAAGCATTGCAAAATGGTGTTTTAGCAGGTTATCCTGTGGAAGATGTTAAAGTAACTGTTTATGATGGAAGTTATCACGAGGTGGATTCATCTGAGATGGCGTTTAAACTTGCTGCTTCTATGGGCTTTAAAGAAGGTGCTAGAAAAGCAGGTGCTGTGATCTTAGAGCCTATGATGAAAGTTGAAGTAGAAACTCCTGAAGATTACATGGGCGATGTTATTGGAGATCTTAACAAACGCCGTGGTCAAGTAAATAGCATGGATGAGCGTGGTGGAAATAAAATCATCACAGCATTTTGTCCTTTGGCTGAAATGTTTGGTTATTCTACTGATCTTAGAAGTCAAACTCAAGGTCGTGCGACTTATTCTATGGAATTTGATCATTATGATGAAGTTCCTAAAAATGTTGCGGATGAAATCATCAAAAAAAGAAACGGTTAAATTTTTAGCGGGATTTTTCCCGCTTTCTGTCCTCGTAGCTCAGCAGGATAGAGCGCAAAATTCCTAATTTTGAGGCCGTGAGTTCGAATCTCGCCGTGGACACCATTTAAATTTTTTAAATAAACTTAAATAGAATATAAATTTCAAGGAAAATTATGTTGAAATTTTTTTTCACAATATCATTATCTTCCTTACTTTTTGCTCAAAATTTTATAGATTTTGCAAGTCAAAATAATGCTTTAAAACAAGAACAAAACACAAGCAAAGAAAATACTCCTTTAAAAAGAATTAAAATTCCAACCCATTGAAAATGCAAGATAGTATTAAATTAGCCCAATTGAGTGATGGTTATCGTTACAACAGCGATTCTTTACTTTTAGCTGATTTTGTTTTAGAAATGGGTATTAAAAATCAAGTCTTGGAAGTAGGTTCGGGATGTGGTATTATAGGAATTTTACTTAAAAAATTTGTTTCTAATTTAGATTTATCTTTGCTTGATATACAACAAGAAAATATAGAACTCATTCATCGTAATCTAAAACAAAATAATATACAAGCTGGAGTATTGCATGAAGATTTTAGAAATTTTCAAAATGATAAAAAATTTGATTTTATAGTTTGTAATCCACCTTTTTATAGAGATGGGGCGCATGAGGGTAAAAATACGCATAAAAATATAAGTAAATTTCAAAAATATTTGACTTTAAATGAATTTATTGTTAGATCCAATGCTTTGTTAAAACCTATGGGGGTATTGTATTTTTGTTACGAAGCCTTGGCTTTAGATAAAATTTGCCTTGTTTTAGAGAGTAAAAAGCTAAAATTAACTAAAATTCGTTTTGTACATACTCATCAAAATATTTCAGCAAGACTTGTCTTGGTGCAAGCTAGAAAAAGTGTAAAATCGCCTTGTGAGATTTTACCCCCTTTTTTTATCTATAAAAATGAGAATTTGAGTGAGCAAATGCAAGAGATTCACTCTAGATTTAGGTTGGAAAGTTATGATATTTAATAAAGATTTTTCTTATGGATTTAATGAAAATGCTTGTCAAGAATGCGGTGGAAAATGTTGCACAGGAGAAAGTGGAAATATTTTTGCAAACAAGGAAGAGTTAAAGGCTTTGAGAGAGCATTTGCAATTAGATGAAAAAGAATTTGCTTTGAAATATTTAAAAAAGGTAGGCTTTAGAATGAGTTTTAAGGAAGTTGAATTTGAAGATGGATTTGCATGTATTTTTTTCGATAAGGAAAAAAGAAATTGCTCTATTTATGATTTTCGTCCGAAGCAATGCCGCACCTTTCCTTTTTGGGAATATTTTAAAACACATCAAGAGGAGCTAAAAAAAGAATGTATAGGAATTTGTTATTTGTCTTAATAGGCTTTTTTTTAACTGCGTGTGGGGCTTCAAAAACGATTATAGCTTACCCCGATTATAAGCAGCAAAAGAGCAATGAATTTGATTTAAGGATCATGAAAGCTTATAATTATGAATATTTTAATCAATATGAAGAAGCTAGGGATGAGTTTTTGGCACTTTTTAGAGATTATAATATTACTAATTTTTTAGAAAATGCATTTTTGCTAACTCTAGCAAACAACCTTGATAAAAAAGAAGAGATAAATAATATAGCCAAGCCTTATCTTGATAAGAGTGATAATCTTAAGCGTCTTAGTGCACTTTATGCCTTAAATTCTTATAATCTTAAAGAAGCTCAAGAGCTTATCCAAGGGCTTTTAAAGAAAAAAAGTGATGATCCAAGAAATTTAGAGCTTTATGGAGATGTATTAATACGCCAAAATAATTTAAAAGATGCCATAAAATATTATCAACTAGCCTATAATCAAGTTCAAAACGAGGAGATTTTGTTTAAGCTCGTGGGTGTTTATGCTATATTAAATGATACTTCAAGCATTAAAAATATACTAGAAAATTCAAAAAATATTAATGGTTGCACTCTTAAAACTTGCATTTTACTAGCAAAGATTTATAATGATAAGGGCAATAGCAAAGCTTTACAAGAAATTTATATAGAGCTTTATAATATTACAAAAAACAAAAGCTTTATCCTAGCTCTTATCGAGCTTTTAAGTTCTCAAAACAAAGACAAAGAAGCATTGCATTTTGCTTTAAAATATAATGCAGATGATGATATGAAGCTTTATTTATATCAAAGGTTAAAATTATACAACAAGGCTAAAGATCTTAGTATGCAAATTTATAAACGCACTCAAGAGAAAGAATATCTTTTGCGTGCAGCAGTGTTTGAATTTGAAGAAGCAAATTTGAATAAAAAAATCACTCCGCAGGTTGTTGCTCTTGTGAGCGAAAAATTTTCTAATGCGATTGATGAAAATAGTGATGCTTTGTATTTGAATTATTATGGGTATTTATTGATAGATTATGATTTAGATCTTAAAAAAGGTATGAAATTGGTTGAACTTGCCTTAAAAAAAGAGCCTCAAAATTTATACTATTTGGATTCTTTAGCGTGGGGGTATTATAAACAAGGTGATTGTAAAAAGGCTTGGGAAATTTTGAAGCAAACTTTAGAGGATAAAGAATTTGCAAATTCTGATGAGAGCAAGGCTCATGCAAAAGCAATAAAGGCGTGTATTAAACCATGATTTTAGATAAAATTTTTGAAAAAACTAAAGAAGATTTAAAAGAGCGTAAGGCGCAACTGCCTTATGATATGTTGGGACGATCTTTAGCATCGAATCCTTTTTTTCCTAAAGATGTTAAAGCTGCTTTAAAAAGAATAGAAAATGAAGTAAGAATTATCGCAGAGGTTAAAAAAGCTAGTCCAAGTAAAGGGGTTATAAGGGAAAATTTTGATCCTTTAGATATAGCTTTAAAATACGAAAAAAATGGAGCTGCTGCTATTTCAGTTTTAACAGAACCGCATTTTTTTCAAGGGAGTTTAGAATACCTTAGCATGATACGCCGTTATACGCACGCTCCTTTGTTGCGAAAGGATTTTATTTTTGATGAGTATCAAATTTTAGAAGCTTTGGTTTATGGGGCGGATTTTGTTTTGCTTATCGCTAGAATGTTAAGTATGAAAGAGCTTAAAAGATTGCTTGAATTTACAAGACATTTGGGACTTGAAGCCTTGGTGGAAATTCACGATAAAGAAGATTTGAGCAAAGCGATTTTTTCAGGAGCTGATATTATAGGCATAAATCATCGCAATTTGGATGATTTTTCTATGGATATGAATTTATGCGAAAAACTCATCCCACAAATTCCAAATTCAAAAATTATTATCGCAGAAAGTGGTTTAGAGGATAAAGATTTTTTAAGGCATTTGCAAAATTTAGGCGTTGATGCTTTTTTAATCGGAGAATATTTTATGCGTCAAAACGATGAAGGAGAGGCTTTGAAAGCCTTGCTTTAAAAGGATAAAAATGCAGTATTTGTATGCACCATGGCGAAGTGAGTATTTTGAAAAAGAAAAGAGCGAGTGCCCTTTTTGTGATTGTGCTAATAAAATCAAAAGCGACGAAGAATTAGGAGTGATTTTTAGAGCTAAGTATTGTTTTGGCGTGATGAACCGCTATCCTTATTCTGCAGGGCATTTTATGATAATACCTTATTTGCATGAAGAGCATATAGAAAATTTAAGTGATGAAGCTTGGCAAGAGATAAGTCAATTTGTGCGTCTAGGGGTAAGAATTTTAAAAAGTGAACTCCATGCAGGTGGGGTAAATATCGGTATGAATTTAAGTAAAGATGCGGGTGCTGGGATAGCTCCTCATTGTCATTATCACCTAGTGCCGCGTTGGGCAGGGGATACTAATTTTATCACCACTATAGGAGAGACTAGGGTTTGTGGTACCAATATAGAACAAGTTTATCAAAAACTTGTTTTGGCGTTTAAAAATGTTAAATGAAGTAGATTTTGCAGAATTTCAAAAAGAAAATTTCTCTCTTTTAATCGATGCAAGAAGCCCTAGGGAATTTTTACATTCTCATTTGATAGGGGCGTTGAATTTTTATGCTTTAAATGATGAAGAATATCAAGAAATAGGAACAATTTATAAAAAAAATCAAGCTTTGGCTAAGGCTAGGGGTGCGAGTTATATTTGTCAAAATATGTCAAAGCATATCTTAGAGCTTGCCCACAAATTCCGTATAGGAGATAAGATCGGAATTTACTGCTCTCGTGGGGGTTTGCGTTCAAAATCTATTGCAGTGATTTTGAGCGAATTGGGCTATAGAGTGGTGCGTTTAAAGGGTGGCTTTAAAGCTTATAGAAGTTTTTTGGCGCATTATTTTGATAATGAAATAAATTTAGATTTTTTTGCTCTTTGTGGTAATACAGGCTGTGGAAAGACAGAACTTTTGGAGCTTTTGCCCCATCATTTAAATTTAGAAAAAATGGCAAATCATCTAGGATCATCTTTTGGTGATATTTTAGGTGCTCAGCCTACGCAAAAAGCTTTTGAAGCAAACCTTTTTTATACTTTAAACTCTTTAAAAGATTTTATCTTTATAGAGAGCGAAAGTCGTAAAATAGGTGAAATAGTTTTACCTTTAAAGCTTTATGAAAAAATGCAAAAAGCATTTAAAATTCATTGTTTTTGTTCTTTAGAAAAGCGCATAGACAGGATACAAAAGATCTATCAAGAAAAAATGACTCCTTTAAAATTTAAAGAATGTCTTGCTAAGATCAGTCCTTATATCAGTGTAAATTTTCGTCAGGATTTGCTAAAAAGTTATGAGCAAAGAGAATGGCAAAGGCTTATTGCTTTGCTTTTGGCTTATTATGATAAGAGTTATAAAAAGCCACAAAAAATAGATTTTGAGCTAAACACTGATGATATCTTCAAAGCCAAAGAAGAGCTTTTAGGCTATTTTAAAACGCAATTGCTTTTTTAATACTAGATAATTTCTACTTTTAATTTAAAAAAAACTTTTACCAAATCATCAAAATTTTCTTTATTATCTTGCAAGAATTCTTTTTTATTGTTTTAGTTTAGCCCTAAATTTTTATTTTAATGCTAGTAAATTTGAATTATAGAGAAGTGAAATATTTTTTAAAATCCCTATTTATAGTAATTTCATATAAAAAAATAAACTTTGATAAAAAAAATATATAAAATATTTCTTAAATTTATATTTTTTTAAATCATTTTAAATATAATTATCTCGCAATTAAATTTTGTAAGAAAGGATAGGTAAATGAATGCGATAAATTCAAGTTTTATTGTGTTGTGTACTTTGCTAGTTTTGCTTATGACTCCAGCTTTGGCAATGTTTTATTCAGGTATGGTAAGAAGTAAAAATACTCTTAATACCATAATGAATTGCTTTATTGTTTTTGGTGTTATTACTTTACAATGGGTAGTGCTTGGATTTAGTCTTTCTTTTGGTAAAGATGAAGGACTTGGGCTTGTAGGAAATTTCGAGAATTTCCTCTTAGAGGGTATTAGCGGATACAACGCTTCAGGCGTTCCAAATATTCTTTTTGTGATTTTTCAAATGATGTTTGCACTTATTGCATCTGCTATTATAACAGGCTCTTTGGTGGGAAGAATCAAACTGGGTGTTTTGGTGATATTTCTACTTTTTTGGAGTACTTTAGTTTATGATGTGTTAGCGCATATGATTTGGAGCAGTGAGGGATTTTTGCTTAAAAGAGGAAGTCTTGATTTTGCTGGGGGCGGTGTTGTGCATATCAGCTCTGGGGTTGCCGGACTTGTAGGAGCTTTGATGGTAGGCGCTAGAAAAAGTGATGATGAGGATAAAAACGCGCATTCTATTCCTTATGCTTTCTTGGGTGCGATTTTGCTTTTTATAGGATGGTTAGGTTTTAATGCTGGAAGTGCTGGCGAAATGAATGATATTGCTATCAATGCTTTTATAGTAAGTATTATATCAGCAGCTTGTGGCTTTTTATCTTGGGTGGTACTTGAGTGGCTCATCCATAAAAAACCGACTATTTTAGGTGGACTTAGTGGGCTTGTAGCAGGGCTTGTGGGAATTACTCCAGCTTGCGGTTATGTAGATATTTATGCTTCTCTTGTTATAGGGACTTTGTCTTCTGTGTTTTGTTATTTTGGTTTAAGTTTTATCAAATACAAACTTAAATGGGATGATTCTTTAGATGCCTTTTCTTTGCATGGAATCGGAGGTATTTGGGGAGGAATTGCCACAGGGCTTTTTGCAAGTGCTAAAGTAAATCCTAATGTGATTGCCCAAAATGCACTTGGCGAGGGATTTTTTATCAGTGGAAGCCTAGAGCTTTTAAAAGAGCAAATTTTTGCTATTGTGATTTGTGTGGTTTTGTCAGCTCTTATAAGCTTTGTTATTTTTAAGATTATCTCTTGTTTTACAGACTTAAGAGTAAAAGAAGAAGTAGAGCAAAAAGGCTTAGATGTGAGTTTGCACGGAGAAAAAGCTTATACTTTAGCTTAGTTGGCTAAATTTTTACTAAAAAGTCCTTGTAATCATAAACAAGGACTTCAAAATCATTCTTAATTAAAATCAGACAAATACTTTAAAATAAAGTGGATAAATTCATCACTATCATTTGGGCAAGTGATTAAATCATAATCGCACTTTGCTAAATGTTTATACTCCATACCTAGCTCAAAAATCGTTTCAGAACAATCTATGCAAAAAGAAATAGGATAAATCAAAGCTTTGTTATCTAAATTTGCCAAAATATCGCTTGTATTTGGTTCAAGCCATTTTACTGGTCCTAGTTTTGATTGGTAAGCTAAGATAATCTCATCAAAATGATCTTTTAATCTTTCTTTTAAAAGTTCTACATGATGATTGACATGTTTTTCATATAAATCGCCCTTGTCAATAATGCTTTGCGGTAAAGAATGTGCTGAAAAAATTAAAGTTTTAGCATCAAACTCACTTTTTTTGGTCAAAATATGAGAAACAATCGTCTCATTATAAAGCTCATCTTCGTAAAAAATATCTACAATCTTTATTTTTGCCTTGATTTTTTGTTTTAAAATTTCATTTTGCAAAACTTCAAGCGATGAAGTAACTGTGGTGCTTGAGTGGTGTGGATAAAGTGGAAAAAGAATGATTTCATCATTTTCACTTAAAGTGTATTTTTGCAAAACTTCATTGGCAAAAGGCGGCACATAAAGATTGACAAAATCAAATTTAAAGTCTTTTGTTTTTGCATTAAGCTTTTCGCACAAACTTTGAGTAAGTTCATTGAGTGGAGATTTTCCACCCATTTGTTTATAATTTTCTCTCATAGCTTTTACGCGAGATTTCGTAATAATCCACGCCACAAATCTTCTTATAAATTTATTTTTAATACCCAAAATATAAGGATCATTAAACATATTTTTTAAAAAAGTTTCACAATCTTGTAAATTTGTGGCTCCGCCCATATTTAAAAATAAAACTAATTTCATCTAAAAACCTTTTTTTAATTTTATTTTACTTCAGTATGGATTTAAAATCAATAAATTTTTATCTAAGTGTTTTATTGAAACTCAAGTTATTTGGAGTTTATTGCATTATTTTAGAAAAATTAAAATTTTTCTAAAATTTCTTGCACAGCATAAGCATTTTGTATATTTGCTAGGTAATTTTCCTTATTTAAAAGCAAATCATATAAAGCCATATGTTCGCCAAAAAGGGGTGTTTGTGTCATCAGTTCTAAGTTTTGTCCATCTTTACTTAGGGAAAAATCTGCTAAATTTGCCTCGTAAAAATGATTTTTACTCACAAGTGTAATTTTTCTTAGTCTTTGCGTACTGTTCCAGCTTTGATGCACACAAGCGATCGTTTTTTCTAACTTGCAGGTTATAATGCTTTCATCTTCTCTTTGTTTGTCTTTATTGAAGCTTTTTAAAATGTTAGCGTTTATAATTTTCTCTGCGCTTAAAAAATGAAGTAAGTCAAGATCATGCACAGCCAAATCTTGTAAAATTCCTACATCACTGATTCTTTGCGGATAGGTGGAAAATCTTTGTATATTGATGCTGATAATTTCTTCATTTTGAAGCTCTTTTTTTAGAGCCAAAACTGCAGGATTAAATCTTTCACAAAATCCCACACCCACTTTTACACCATAGCTTTTAGCTAAATTTGAAATTTCATCTATTTCATTTAAATTCAGAGCTAAAGGCTTTTCGATTAATACACATTTACACTTACAAAAAACCTTTCTAGCTATTTCTAAATGTGAATTTGTCGGTGTTGCAATGATGATGATGTCATTATCTTGATTTAAAAATTCATCCAAATTAGTAAAAAAAGGCGCGTTTAAATTTTTATTTTCAACCATATCAAACAAAGCGTTGATTTTAAAATTTTTATTTTTACTAAGCTCGTTTAAATGGTTTTGCCCCATTTTTCCAAGGCCTACAATTCCTACTTTCAAGAGAAAAATCCTTCATTTTCAAGTTCGCTTAAAACTTGTTTTAAGAGTTTGATTTTTTCCCATTGAGAATGAGTGAAGATTTCATTTCCTTCTTCAGTGGAGCTAAAGCCACATTGTGTGCTGATTTCAATTTGTTTTGGATTTAAAAATTGAGCTGCTATTTTTACTCTTGCTTTTAACTCTTCTACGCTTGGACTTTCATTGGTTTTGCTAGTAAGAATTCCTAAAACCGCAATTTGATCGTTGATGTATTTTAAAGGTTCAAAATTTCCAGCCCTTTCATCATCAAATTCTAAGAAGAATTTATCGACTCTAAGTTCTCCAAAAAGCTTCTTAGCGACTTTCATATAGCCCCCACTTGCTACATAGCGACTGCGGTAGTTTCCACGACAAATATGAATTGCACTCATTATGTTTTTTGGCATAGTTTTTAAACTCTCATTTAAAAAATCTACATATTCTTCACAAATATCATCTGCGTTGATCTCATTTAAAGCGCAAAATTCATAATCACATAAAGAACCAAAGCTTGTATCATCAAGTTGCAAATATACTCCACCAAGAGCTGCAAATTCTTTGTAAAAATTTTCATAAGCATTTAAAATATCATTTTTAAGTTTTGTAAAATCTTTACCATAGTAATTAAATTCTGTGTTTTTGCCCCCGCGGATAAAAAGCATATATAAAAGCATTGAAGGGCTTGGAATGGTAAGTTTTAAGCGATTTGTATCTATTTTTAAACCTTTTGCAATTTGCATTAATCTTTCAAAATCTTTTAAAAAAGGATGGTTATTGCACTCGATTTTACTTTCAATTTCTATGCCCTCAGCCCTTGTTTCTATCCCTTTAAAGATATAACCCTTTTCTTTTTTGATTTTTTTAATGCCGCCAAAACCCCAGTAAAAATCAAGATGCCACCAAGAACGGCGTAATTCCCCATCACTTAAATAATAAATTCCCGCCTTATCGCACTCTTCTAAAAGATCTCTTATGCAAGAATCTTCAATGCTGCGAAGTTGTTCTTCATCGATTTTTCCCAAGGCAAAATTTTCTCTAGCTTCTTTTAAAATTTTAGGTCTTAAAAAAGATCCCACTTGATCTAATTTCATAGTCCTTCCTTAAACACTTTAATTACACTTTCTTGCTCACTTTGACTTAAAAATGCTGAAAATGGCAAGGATAAAATATGCTTACTCGCAAATTCTGATTTTTCTAATTTTAAATGCGAAAATTCACTGAAGCAAGGTTGCTTGTGAAGTGGTGTAGGATAATGGATAGCATAAGGAATGTTTGCTTTTTCAAAAGCTTTTAAAACTCTAGCTCTATCCTCTACTAAAACGCTATATTGCGCATAAGCACTGATGGCGTTTTCATCAATCTTTGGAATTTGGCAATTTGTCAAATTTTCGTTGTAGAATTTTGCTATTTCTTGTCTTTTGTTAATTTCTTCATCTAGGTGTTTTAATTTTACATTTAAAATGGCTGCTTGAAGAGTATCAAGACGAGCATTTATCCCTATAAATTCATGTTTATAACGATCAGTTTGTCCGTGGTTGAGTAAAATTCTTAAATTTTTAGCTATGCTCTCATCATTGCAAAAAATCGCTCCGCCATCGCCATAAGCTCCTAAGGGCTTAGAAGGGAAAAAGCTAGTGCATGAAATTTTGGCAATAGAGCAAGATTTTTCACTCTTAAAGCTTGCTCCAAAACTTTGTGCGCCATCTTCAATCAAGCTTATATTTTTACTTTCGCAAAAGGTGTTTAATTCTTGTAAGTTGCTCATTTGACCAAACATACTCACAGCAATAATTGCTTTTGTTTTAGGGCTGATAGCGTTTTTTAGGAGTTCAAAATCGATATTAAAATTATCTAAATTTATATCTACAAATACAGGCTTAGCTCCTAGTAGTGCTACCATTTCAGCAGTAGCTATAAAAGTAAAGCTAGGCACTATGACTTCATCTTCTTGTTTGATATCTAAAGCCCTTAAAGCAAGATATAAAGCACTTGTGCCACTTGAGCATCCTATGGCGTGTTGTACATGAGTGTATTGGGCTAAATTTGTTTCAAATTCATTTAATTTTGCACCCCCTATAAAAGAGGAGCTTGATAAAACACTTGCGATTTCAGAATCGATTTCTTCTTTATATTTAAGATATTGAGCTTGAAGATTGATAAAATTCATAAAAAACCTTGAAAATTAAAGAAATTAATTAAAAAGGCTTATTGTATTTTAGTTTTACTTAATTTAAAGTAATTTTGGTATGATATGCTTTTATAAAAATTTCTTAGGAAAATCTTATGGATGTTAGAAGTGAATATTTAAATTTTTTTAAGTCTAAGGGTCATGAAATCACCCCTTCAAGTCCTTTAGTTCCTGATGATGCAACCTTGCTTTTTACAAATGCAGGAATGGTGCCTTTTAAAAGTATATTTATAGGAGAAGTGCCTCGTCCAAATCCACCACGCAAAACAAGTTGCCAAACTTGTATAAGAGCAGGGGGAAAACACAATGATTTAGATAATGTAGGCTATACCGCTCGCCATCATACTTTTTTTGAAATGTTAGGAAATTTCAGCTTTGGGGATTATTTTAAAGAACAAGCTATCGCTTATGCTTGGGAATTTGTAACCGAGGTATTAAAACTTCCTAAAGATAGACTTTATGTAACCGTACATGAAAGCGATGATGAAGCGTTTGAATTGTGGCAAAAACATATCCAAAAAGAAAGAATTTATAGATTTGGCGATAAGGATAATTTTTGGCAAATGGGCGATACAGGTCCTTGTGGTCCTTGTAGTGAGATTTTTTATGATCAAGGCGAAGAGTATTTTAATGGCGAAGAAGATTATATGGGTGGAGATGGAGATAGGTTCTTAGAAATTTGGAACCTTGTTTTCATGCAGTATGAAAGAAGTGCTGATGGTAAACTTACGCCTTTGCCAAAACCAAGTATTGATACAGGAATGGGGCTTGAAAGGGTTACAGCTATCAAAGAGGGTAAATTTAGCAATTTTGATAGCTCGCTTTTTATGCCTATTATCGATGAAATTGCAAAACTTTGTGGTAAAACTTATATTTATGAAAGTGGAGCTAGCTTTAGAGTTATCGCTGATCATATAAGATCGAGTGTATTTTTGCTCGCTCAAGGAACGAGTTTTGATAAAGAGGGTAGGGGTTATGTTTTACGCCGTATTTTACGCCGTGCTTTAAGACATGGGTATTTATTGGGGCTTAAAAAACCTTTTATGTATAATTTAGTTGATGTAGTTTGCAAGCTTATGGGTGAGCATTATACCTATCTTAATGAAAAGAAAGATTTTATAAAAGAGCAAATCTGCTTAGAAGAAGAGAGATTTTTGAGCACTATAGAAAACGGTATTGAAATTTTTAATGAAGAGCTTAAAAATACCAAAGAAGTTTTTAGCGGAGAGGTTGCATTCAAGCTTTATGATACTTATGGTTTTCCACTTGATTTAACGCAAGATATGTTAAGAGAAAAAAATCTTGTGGTAGATGAAGCTAAATTTGAAGAATTGATGAATGAACAAAAAAATCGTGCAAAAGCTTCTTGGAAAGGAAGCGGCGATAAGGTAGTAAGTGGAGATTTTAAAAATTTACTTGAAAAATTTGGAGAAAATTGCTTTGTGGGTTATGAAAAAACAGAATGTCAAGCCACCGTTTTAGCTCTTTTGGATGAAGATTTTAAAGAAGTTTCAAGTCTTAAAGGCCTAGGCTGGGTTATGCTTGATAATACTCCTTTTTATGCAACAAGTGGGGGGCAAATTGCTGATACAGGATATATAGGAACTAGCGAAGTGCTAGATACTCAAAAGTTTTTCAATCTCAATCTTAGTCTTGTAAAAGCTAATGAAGAAATCAAGCTTAATGATAAGATAATAGCAAAAATTGATACCGACAAAAGAGAACAAACTGCACGCCATCATTCAGCTACTCATCTTTTACATCACGCTTTAAGAGAAATTTTGGGTTCTCATATCAGTCAAGCAGGTTCTTTGGTTGAAAGCAATAAATTAAGATTTGATTTTACTCATCACAAAGCTTTAAGCAAGGAAGAATTAGAAAGTATTGAAAAAAGAGTTAATGAAATGATTATTAGCTCAAGCGAAGCAATTTTAGAAAATATGCCTTTAGAAGATGCTAAAAAAAGTGGAGCTATTGCTTTATTTAATGAAAAATATCAAGGTAATGTACGCGTTTTAACCTTAGGTGAAAGTAAAGAGCTTTGCGGAGGAACTCATGTAAAAAATACAGCTCAAATAGGAAGTTTTTACATAGTTAAAGAAAGTGGTGTAAGTGCAGGTGTAAGGCGTATAGAAGCGGTTGTTTCAAGAGCAGCTTTAGAATTTTGCAAGACTTTTATGAATGAAAATCTAAACCTTAAAGAAGAGCTTAAAAGCAATGATTTAAGTCTTGGGGTAAAAAAACTTAAAAATGAAATTCTAAAATTAAAAAACGAGCTTAAAAATTCTAACAAATCACAACTTAACTCAAGCAATATCAATGGAGTTCAAATTTGCGTTGAATGCGTAGAAAGCGGTGATATAAAAACCATGATTGATGAATTTAAAAACAAATTTGAAAAAGCTGCTATTTTACTAATACAAACAAAAGATGATAAGATAACCCTTGCAGCAGGTGTGAAAAATTGTCCTTTAAAAGCTGGAAATTTGGTTAAAAATATTGCTCAAATTTTAGGTGGCAATGGCGGCGGAAGAGATGATTTTGCTACAGCAGGCGGTAAAGATATAAGCAAGATAGATGAAGCTTTAAAACAGGCTTTGGATTTGATCCAAAAAGGACTTTAAGCAATGTTAATTCTTGCTTCAAGTTCTGTTTCTAGATCGAATTTGCTCAAAGAGGCAAAGATTGAATTTCAACAAATAAGCTTTGACTATGATGAAAATTTAGACAAAAATTTAAAGCCTAGTATTTATGTGCAAAAAATCGTCTTAGAGAAAGAAAGACAATTTTGCACGACTTATGAAGAGAAATTTAAAGATGAAACTTTACTCTTTGCAGACAGCATAGTTTGCATAGGAGATAAAATTCTTACTAAGGCAAATACCAAAGAAGAAGCTTGTGAAATGCTTGATTTACAAGATGGAAAATGTGCTAGTATTTTAAGTGCTTTTTTGTTAAAGAATTTAAAAAAAAGAGTTTTCTCTCTTTCAAAAACAACGCTTTATTTTTCAAAATTTGATCCTCGTGATTTAAAAGACTATGTAGAAAATGGATTTTATAAGGGTAAAGCAGGGGCGATTATGTGTGAGGGTTTTCATAAAAACTATATCATTAAACAAGAGGGAAATTTAAACACCGCTTTAGGACTTGATACTCAAAATTTAAAGGCTTATTTATGAAAATTTTAAAATATATATTTTCATTTTTTGTTGTGTGTTTGATCGCTGTATTTATTTATGTGGCCTATCTTTTTGCAAATGCAGATACTCAAGGATATACTTTTAAAGAGTATAAACCTCCACTTACAACGCAAATTTACGATAGAAATGGAAAATTAGTAGCCAATATCTTTGAACAACATCGTTTTTATGCAAGCTATGAAGAATTACCCCCGCGTCTTATAGAAGCTCTTGTAGCTATAGAAGATACTAGCTTTTTTGAACATGATGGGGTAAATATTGATGCTATTTTTAGGGCTATTGTTAAAATTATAAGAAGTGGTGGAAAAACCATGGAGGGAGCTTCAACGCTTACTCAACAATTTATCAAAAATACAGAATTAACCCCTGAAAGAACTATCACTCGTAAAATTCGCGAAGCCTTGCTCGCCTATAAAATGGAAACAATTTTAAGCAAAGAGCAAATTTTGGAAAGATATTTAAATTATATCTTTTTTGGACATGGATATTATGGGGTTAAAACAGCTGCGCAAGGATATTTTCATAAAAATCTAAATGAGTTAAGCCTTAAAGAGATTGCTATGCTTGTGGGTATGCCAAAAGCACCAAGTAGCTATGATCCTACAAAACATTTAGATCTTTCTATCGCAAGGGCAAATAATGTTGTAGCAAGAATGTATACATTAGGTTGGATTTCTAAAGCAGAATATGATGAAGCTATGAAAGAAATTCCTCAAGTTTATGATGATACTTTAACGCAAAATGCAGCTCCTTATGTTGTAGATGAGGTGATTAAGCAATTAAGTCCTAGCATTAAAGATCTTAAAACAGGCGGCTATAAAATCACTTTAAATATAGATTTAGATGTGCAAGAAATGGCTCAAAATGCCTTAAAATTTGGTTATGATGAAATAGTAAAGCGTGATAAGGATGCAAATTTAAGTACGCTAAATGGAGCTATGGTGGTGGTTAATCATCAAAGTGGAGATGTTTTAGCCTTAGTGGGTGGGGTTGATTATGAAAAAAGTAATTACAACCGAGCTACTCAAAGCACACGACAACCAGGCAGCTCCTTTAAACCTTTTGTGTATCAAGCAGCTATTAATCTAGGCTATTCGCCTATGAGTGAGATTGCAGATATTTCTAGAATTTTTGAAGGTGGAGCAGGGGATAATAAAGACTGGAAACCTAAAAATGATGGAGGTAAATTCCTTGGCTTGATTACCCTAAAAGAAGCCTTAACACGTTCAAGAAACCTAGCTACTATCAATCTTGCTCTTGGTATGGGACTTGATGTGCTTCATTCAAAGCTTGTAGAATTTGGCTTTAGGGATATTCCGGCTAATTTATCGATTGTTTTAGGAAGCTTTGGAATTTCTCCTTTGGAGTATTCTAAATTTTATACTATGTTTGGAAATTATGGAGTTATAAAAGAGCCACAAATCATTAAGCAAGTACAAGATAGAAATGATCAAATTATTATGGAATTTAACTCAAATGAATACAGAGTGAGCGATGAAGCGCAAAGCTTTTTGGTTTTGGATATGATGAGAAATGTTGTAGAGCATGGTACAGGACGCAATGCAAGGGTTGAAGGCATAGAAATAGCAGGCAAAACAGGAACTACCAATAAAAATATCGATGCTTGGTTTTGTGGCTTAACACCTGAGATTGAAGCTTTGATTTGGTATGGAAATGACAATAATAAGCCTATGCGTTATACAGAGGGTGGGGCTAGGACTTCTGCTCCCGTGTTTAAGGAATTTTTAAATAAATACTTAGAGAAATTTCCTGATGCTACAAGAAAATTCAGCATTCCAAATGGGGTATATAGAGGAAGTTATAAGGGGCAAAATGCTTATTATACTATCAAATCACCTCTGCCAAGAGCGAATATGAAATTTAATGAAAGTGAGATTTTATTTTAAAAGTATGTGAAGAAATAGAAAAATCTATTTCTTCTAAAAGAGTTAAGCTTTTTCGATAACAATCTCATCATTTTTTGCATCGATAACAATCTCATCATTTTCATTAAGCTTGTCTGCAAGTATCATATCGCTTAGCTTGTCTTCGATTAAATCATAAATAGCCCTTCTTAAAGGTCTAGCACCAAAGTCAGGATCAAATCCGTCCTTAGCGATTAAAAGCGCAGCATTTTCACTAAGACTTGCTTTTATACCCTTATTTTCCAAACTTTTTTGCAAGTCTTTAAATAAAAGTTTAACTATCTCATATGCCTCATCTTTTCCAAGTGGATTAAAGGTGATGATATCGTCTAAGCGGTTTAAAAATTCAGGTTTAAAGAAATTTTTTAACTCATTTTTTACCGCATCTTCTTGTTCTTTTCCGCTTAAATTCATGATAGCACTTGAGGCGATATTAGAAGTTAAAATAATAATGGTATTTTTAAAATCCACAGTTACACCCTTGCTATCAGTTGCCCTACCATCGTCTAAAATTCCTAAAAGTACATTAAACACATCCTTGTGGGCTTTTTCGACTTCATCAAATAAAAGCACGCTATAAGGTTTTCTACGCACCGCTTCAGTAAGCTCTCCGCCTTCTTCATGCCCTACATAACCTGGAGGCGCTCCTAAGAGTCTTGAAACGCTATGTTTTTCCATAAATTCACTCATATCAAAGCGAATCATTGCTTTTTCATCATCAAATAAAAATTTCGCCAAAGCCTTAGCAGATTGTGTTTTTCCTACTCCTGTAGGCCCTAAAAATAAAAAGCTTCCTATAGGCTTATTGTCTGCATTTAATCCTGCTTTATTGCGTTTGATAGCTCTTGCTAAAGCGCTTAGAGCCTTATCTTGCCCAATCACACTTTCTTTTAAGTGTTTTTCTACTTCCAAAAATTTTTGCTTCTCTGAAGTCAGCATTTTTTGCACGCTAATTCCTGTCCATTTGCTTAAAATTCCAGCAACCAAATCTTCATCCACTTGATTTTTAAGCAAGACTCCATTTTCGCTCATTTTTTTCCATTTTTCTTCTAAATTTGCCACTTCTTTTTCGCATTCTGGAATTTTGCCATATTCTAATTCTGCAGCTTTTTGGAATTCACCCTTATTTTTTGCAAAAACAGCTTCGTTTTTAAGACTATCGATTTCTTTTTTCTTTGCGCTTATGCTATCAAAAACTGCTTTTTCATTTTCAAATTGTGAATTTAAAGCACTTTGTTTTTCTTTTAAATTGGCCAGTTCTTTGGCAATTTCATCTAGTCTTTTTTGATTTTTTTCATCATTTTCCATCTTTAGAGCTTCATTTTCTACTTCTAAAGTTTCTATGTCTTTGCGTGCCTTTCTCAAAGAGCTTGGTTCGCTTTCAATTTGCATTTTAAGTTCAGCCGCAGCTTCATCGATTAAATCAATTGCTTTATCGGGTAAAAAACGATCGGCAATATAGCGTTTTGAAAGCTTAGCTGCCGCTACTAAAGCACTATCATTGATGGTGACATTGTGATGAATTTCAAGTTTTTCTTTAATACCCCTTAGCATTGCTAAAGCTTCATTTACGCTAGGTTCGCCTACATTTACAGGTTGAAAACGGCGTTGCAAGGCCGCATCTTTTTCAAAGTATTTACGATATTCTTTAAGAGTGGTTGCTCCTATGGTGTGAAGTTCGCCTCTTGCAAGTGCCGGCTTTAAAATATTTGCAGCATCCATACTTCCTTCGCTTGCTCCTGCGCCTACTATGGTGTGAATTTCATCGATAAAAAGTATGATATTTTCACTTTTAATGACCTCATTTACCACCGCTTTTAATCTATCTTCAAATTCTCCACGATATTTTGCTCCTGCGATCAATGCACTCATATCAAGAGCTATGACTTTTTTATTTTGTAAAGATTTTGGCACATCTTTTTTGATAATTCTTTGTGCTAAAGCTTCTACGATCGCTGTTTTTCCTACTCCTGGTTCACCTAAAAGTATAGGGTTGTTTTTTGTTTTGCGTATAAGAATTTGCATTAAGCGTTCGATTTCTTCTTCTCTGCCTATAACAGGATCAAGCTTTCCTTCACTTGCTTTTGCGGTTAAATCTATACCAAATTTATTTAAGCTATCTAGGGTTTCATCACTTGTTTTGCTTTCGATTTTGCGTCCTGCTCTTAAATTTTGGAGCTCTTTTTGAAATTCTTTAATATCTATAAATTTGGCTAAAATTTCTCTAATAGGATTTTTTTCGCTTTCGCTTATAAGCCAAGTATCTACACTTAAGTAATTATCACCATTGGCACTCATAAGTCCTTTAGCACTTTCTAAGGAATTGATAAATTCATTAGAAAAACGCATATTTTCACGATTGACATTAGAGCTTGTTGCAAGATTTGAAATTCTGCTTTTGATTTCAAGTTCTAAGGCTTCTTTAGAAATATTTAATTTATTTAAAATTTGATTTAAAATACTTGTACTATCTACGCTTAAAGCCCATAAAAGATGTAAAGGGACAACTTCATTATTTTTAGAATGAATCGCCAAAGACGCTGCACTTTCAAGGTTTGAAAGCATATTGTCGGTTAAAAATTCTTGTATATTTGCCATTGTATATCCTTTTTCAAGTTTTATATATGAAGTATTATATAACTTTAGTCAAATAATGTCAAGTTATTTTATAAAATTTTTGCAATAAAATTAAGTATATTTTAGAAAGTATTGAATTTTAAGCACTTAAATAGCTATTTTACAAACATATCAATAGCCTTGTTTAAATCCTCTATGCTTTGCGTATCTTTTTCCATCACCGCATGATACATACAATGGGCTAAATGTTCTTTAAGTATGGCTTTAGCGGTATTGTTAACCGCTGCTTTAACCGCAGCAAGCTGGATAAGAATATCACTACAATCCTCATCTCTTTCAACCATTTTTTTAATAGCTTCTAAATGTCCTATAGTGCGACTTAAACGATTACTTATGGCTTTGATATGTTTTGGAGAATGCGTATGAGTGTGTTTCATTTATATTCTTTCTTGCTTTGAAATTAAAAAATATAAAATATTTTAGCATTAATTTTTTTAAATCCATTAAACTTATAACAAATTTAGTATTATTTACGAATTTTTAAGCAAAAGTTATTAAAATTTGGGCTTAAAATATTTAATTTTGGAGTTCATTTTGAGTAGTAAAAGATTTCTAGCCGCTATTACAGGTTTTACAGGCTCTTTGGCTCTTTGTGTTTTTTTAGCAAGCAACCTACAAGCAAAACCAAAGAATCCATCTGATTTAATGCAACAACGCTTAGAGTCTTTAGATAAATTGACTAAAACTTTGGCTATAGTTGAGCAGTATTATGTAGATGATGAAAATATTACAGATTTGATTGATAAATCACTTTCTGGACTTTTGAGCAATCTTGATGCGCATTCTTCTTTTTTAAATGAAAAAGATTTTAATGATATGAAAATTCAAACAAGTGGTGAATTTGGTGGACTTGGGATCACTGTAGGTATGAAAGATGGCGCCTTGACTGTTATTTCTCCTATAGAGGGAACTCCAGCAGATAAAGCTGGGATTAAATCAGGCGATATAATATTAAAAATCAATGATGAGGCTACTTTGGGAATCAATTTAAACGATGCAGTGGATAAAATGCGCGGAAAACCAAAGACGCAAATCACTCTTACTATATTTAGAAAAGGAGCAACTAAGCCTTTTGATGTTACTTTAACGCGTGATATTATCAAAGTAGAAAGTGTTTATGCAAAGCTTATCGAAGATGAAAATATACTTTATTTAAGAGTTACGAATTTTGATAAAAATGTTGTGGACATGACAAGTAAAGAGCTTAAAAAACATCCTAATGTAAAGGGTGTAATTTTGGATTTAAGAAATAACCCTGGCGGTCTTTTAAATCAAGCTACAGGGCTTGTTAATTTATTTGTAGATAAAGGAGTAATTGTTTCTCAAAAAGGACGCGTTACAAGTGAAAATCAAGAGTATACAGCAAATCCAAAAAATAAAATTTCTAACAGTTCTTTAGTAGTGCTTGTGAATGGCGGAAGTGCGAGTGCTAGTGAGATTGTTAGTGGGGCTTTGCAAGATCTTAAGCGAGCTATAATCGTAGGAGAAAATACTTTTGGAAAAGGCAGTGTTCAGCAAATTATTCCGATCAATGAAACTGAAGCTTTAAGACTTACTATTGCAAGATATTATTTGCCAAGTGGGCGCACTATACAAGCAGTAGGTGTAAAACCTGATATTGAAGTATTTCCAGGAAAAGTTAATACTCAAGAAGATGGCTTTAATATCAAAGAAAGTGATTTAAAGCAGCATTTAGAAAGTGAATTGGAAAAACTTGATAAAAATGAGAAAAAAGAAGACAAAAAAGAGCAAAAAAATGATAAAAATATCATTACTCAAAAGCAAATTAATGATGATGCGCAGTTAAAATCTGCCATAGATACCATTAAAATATTAAATATTAAACAAGGACAATAATTATGAAAAAAAAAGAATTACTTTATGAAGGTAAGGGTAAAAAACTCTATACAACCGAAGATGAAAATTTTCTTATAAGCGAATTTAAAGACGATTTAACAGCCTTTAATGCTGAAAAAAAAGGAAGTGAAAGTGGAAAGGGTGCATTAAATTGCAAAATCAGCACAGAACTTTTTCATTTGCTTGAAAAAAATGGCATAAAAACTCATTTAGTTGAAACCATTAGTGATAATGAGCAAGTGGTAAAAAAATGCAAAATTGTGCCTATTGAGGTTATAGTGCGCAATGTTGCAACAGGATCACTTACAAAAAGATTGGGTATTAAAGACGGCACAGTTTTGCCTTTTGCTTTGGTGGAATTTTGTCTTAAGAACGATGAGTTAGGAGATCCTTTTATCAATGATGAGCATTGTTTGATTTTAAATTTAGTACAAAATGAAGCACAGATTAAAGAAATTAAAGAAATGGCTAAAAAAATCAATGCGATTTTAACTCCTTTTTTTGATGCTAAAAATTTAAGACTTATTGACTTTAAAATTGAGCTAGGTTTAACTAAAGACAATGAGCTTGTTTTAGCCGATGAAATCAGTCCTGATAGCTGTAGATTTTGGGATAAATTTAGCAATGAAAAGCTAGACAAAGATAGATTTCGTCAAGATTTAGGAAATGTTAAAATGGCCTATGAAGAAGTTTTAAAAAGAATTTTAAACTAAGGAATATCATGAAAATACTTGTCAATGTTTTTTTAAAAAATGGTGTTTTAGATCCTCAAGGAAAAGCTATAGAAAAGGCTTTACATTCTTTAAATTTTAATGAAATCAAAGAAGCAAGAGTAGCCAAACAAATCGTGCTTGATTTAGATGAGAGTGATGAACAAAAAGCAAAAGAACGCGTGAAAAGTATGTGTGAAGAGCTTTTGGTAAATAGTGTAATCGAAGATTATGAGCTTATTGTAAGTGAGAAATGATGAAAGTTGCTATTATTAGATTTCCTGGAACAAACTGCGAATTTGATACCCAATATGCTTTTGAAAAACTTGGTGTAAAAGCACAAATCATTTGGCATGAAGAAAAAGAAATTGATGCAGACTTAGTGGTTTTGCCTGGAGGATTTTCGTATGGAGATTATCTAAGATGTGCAGCCATTGCTAAAATCGCTCCTGCTATGCAAGGTGTTATCGCACATGCGAAAAGAGGAGGATATATTTTAGGAATTTGCAATGGCTTTCAAATCTTGCTTGAAAGTGGACTTTTAGAAGGTGCTATGAAGCACAATAATAATTTAAGTTTTATCTCCAAAAATCAAAATTTAAGAGTTGTTTCAAATGATAATGTTTTTTTAAAGAATTTTCAAAAAGATGAAATTATCAATCTTCCTGTTGCTCATGGTGAAGGAAATTATTATGCAGATGAAGCTACCTTGAAAAAAATGCAAGATAAAGATTTAATTCTTTTAAAATACGAACCAAATCCTAATGGCTCTGTGTTGGATATCGCAGGAATTTGTGATGAAAATAAAAAAATTTTTGGCCTTATGCCTCATCCAGAGCGCGCTTGCGATAAAATATTAGGTAATGATATAGGCTTAAGAATGCTCGAAGGTTTTATGTGAGAATAATATTTTTTTTAGTTTTTGTTTGTCTGAGTCTTTTTGCTCGAAGTGAAATTTCTGTTTTTGATGGTCAAGATGAAAATATGCAAAGAGAATTGCAAAAACTTCCAAAAGAGGAACAGCAAATCTATCAAAATATCGCTCCAAGTGATGAAAATTCCGATTTTGATAGTAATATATATGATCCTTTTATACCTCAAAGTTCATTAGTTCTTACTACTGATGATTATGTTAATAAAGTATATGTTGGAGAAGTATTTCCCATAGTTCTTCATGCTAAGATTACAGAGGATACAAATTTTGATTTTAACATCACTTTGCAAAAAAGCAAGGACTTGATCTTTTTAAATCCTGATTTAAAATGGGAATATATTAAAGGCGATTATAGGACTGTTTTGTGGTTTGAGGCTAAAACTTCAAATGCAAATTTAGAACAGATTTCAGTCAGCCTTTTAAGAAATGGAAAAATTTTTCAAAGTGCTAGTATTAGTATAGGTGCTATCCATTTTGAAAATACACCTAATAATAAAAATTTTTCACATCTTGTGGCAAGTTCCTTGGAGGTTAAAAAAATCAAAACCAGTTATTTTGATGATTCAAGCATTATTACAATGATTGAACTAAGCGCCACAAATGCAAATCTTAAGAGCTTTTTTGTAAATGGAGTCGAGAAACAGGGTATTGAAAATTTAAAGGGTGATTTTAATTCTTCTAATGCTTTTTATTATGCTATTTTTCCATCGACTAAAACAGATTTTGAATTTTCTTATTTTAACAAAGATACTAAAAAAATGGAAAATATGAGCTTTAAGCTTAAAATCAGCGATGATGAGGTGAGCACTCAAAGCGATTTAAATCCTACAAATAGGGATTTTAATATTTATAAACAATATGCTCTTTGGGCTTTGACTCTTATTTTGGCATTATGGTTTGTTTGGAAGAAAAATTATTTTATTTTAGCAGGAGCGCTTTTATGTTTTATACTTGGTTTTCTTGTAGATACTAACACAGAAAATGCAATTTTAAAAGCGGGTTCTAGGGCTAAAATTTTACCAACTGAATCATCAACTTATTTTTATACAGCAAATTCTAACGAAAAGGTTGAGGTGTTAGGCAAAAGACTTCATTATGTTAAAGTGCTTTTTCGCGATGATAAGATAGGATGGGTTGAAAGTAGTGATTTACAAAAAAATTAAAGCTTTATATTTTTGGTTCTTTTTTATTATAAGCGTAGCTTTTGTTGTGCTATGTTTTTGTTTTATCAAATCTCAAGATACGCTTTGGAAACTTCGAAAATCTTGGGCTAGATTTCAAAAAAATATTCTTTTTTGCAAATATGAAGTCATAGGGGAATTTGATCTTAAAGCAAATATGATTTTAATGAATCATCAAAGTACCTTAGATATCATAGCTTTAGAGGATTTGTATCCTAAAAATTTATGTTGGATTGCCAAAAAAGAATTAGGCGAAATTCCTCTTTTTAAAATTGCCATTAAAAAACCTAAACTTCTTTGCATAGATAGAAAAAATCCACGCGATTTGGTGCGTGTTTTAAAAGAAGCTAAACAAAGGCTTAGTGAAGATAGAGTTTTGGCGATTTTTCCTGAAGGAACGCGTTCTAGGAATGAAAAATTGCTTAAATTTCAAAGTGGTGCTAAAATTTTAAGTGAAAAGCTTGATTTAAAAGTGCAGCCTATTTTGATTGTTGATTCTGCGAAAATTTTAGACACTAAAAGTTTTAGTGCTAGTTCTGGAGTATTGAAAATCATTTGCATGGATTTAGTGGATACGAGTGATAAAAAATGGCTTGAAAATACTAGAAAAAAAATGCAAGAATTACTAGATCAAGAAAGAGCTAAGCTTTGCTAAATACCATTTTAGTTGTTGGTCTTGGGGGTTTTATAGGGGCGGTTTTAAGAATGCTTTCTATCAATTTGATAAATAAAATTTTACCCCATTCTATAAGCTTTGGTACTCTTTTTGTTAATGTCTTAGGATCTTTTATGATGGGGCTTTTGTTTTCTTATACACATCATAAGGGTTTATCTCCTGCGCTCAAAAGCTTTATAAGTACAGGATTTTTAGGAGCTTTTACAACTTTTTCTACATTTTCTTATGAAAATTTACTGCTTTTACAAAGTGGAAATTATTTTAATTTTTCTTTAAATATTTTATTAAATATAATCCTTTGCCTGATAGCAGTTTGGCTTGGTTTTATAATTTTTAAGTAAGCTCTTGAAATTTACCTTAGAATTTGTATTTTTTGCTAAAATATCTGTTTCAAAATTTATAAAGGAGAAAAAATGCAGTTTCAAACTGAAGTAAATCAACTTTTACAATTGATGATTCATTCCTTATACTCAAACAAGGAAATATTTTTAAGAGAACTTGTATCAAATTCAAGTGATGCTTTGGATAAACTTAATTTTTTAAGCGTGAGTGATGATAAATATAAAAGTTTAAAATTTGAACCTAGAATAGATATTAAAATCGATAAAGATAAGAAAACCCTTACTATTAGCGATAATGGTATAGGTATGGATAAAGATGATCTTATTAACAATCTTGGAACCATAGCAAAAAGTGGTACAAAAAGTTTTTTAGAGAATTTAAGTGGTGATGCAAAAAAAGATTCTCAACTTATAGGACAATTTGGTGTAGGTTTTTATTCTGCATTTATGGTGGCTAGTAAAATCGAAGTTTTAAGCAAAAAAGCTTTAGATGATAAAGCTTATCTTTGGATTTCTGATGCAAATGGCTATGAGATTGAAGATGCGACTAAAGAAGAGCAAGGGACAAGTATTACTTTATATTTAAAAGATGATGAATTTGCAAATTCTTATAAAATCGAAAGTATTATAGAAAAATATTCAAATCATATCCAATTTCCAATTTTTATGGAAAAAGAGGAATTTATCCCTGCTAAAGAGGGCGAGGAAGAAGGAAAAACCGAGCTTAAAATTTCTCAAATTAATAAAGCTAATGCCTTGTGGAGAATGCAAAAATCAAGCCTTAAGACAGAGGATTATGAAAGATTTTATGAGCAAAATTTTCACGATTCTAACAAGCCTTTGCTTTATCTTCATACTAAGAGTGAGGGAAAATTAGAATACAATTCTTTATTTTTTATTCCGCAAAATGCACCTTTTGATCTTTATCGTGTGGATTATCAAAGCGGATTAAAACTTTATGTAAAACGCGTATTTATCAGCGATGATGATAAGGAGCTTTTACCGACTTATTTGCGTTTTGTGCGCGGGATTATTGATGTAGAGGATTTACCACTTAATGTAAGCCGTGAAATTTTACAAGAAAATCAAATTTTAAAAGGCGTAAAAGAAGCCAGCGTTAAAAAAATACTTAGCGAGCTTGAAAAACTTAAAAATAAAGATAAAGAAAAATATTTAAGCTTTTTTAAGAATTTTGGCAAAGTGTTAAAAGAGGGACTTTATGGTTTTGGTGGCGAAAAAGACAGTCTTTTAAAACTCATGCTTTATAAAAGCACTAAGGGTGAAAGTTTGCGCTCTTTAGAAGAATATAAAAATGATATACAAGGCGAGCAAAAAGAAATTTTCTATATCACTGGAAACAATGAAAGCTTGCTTAGAAATTCACCTTTACTTGAAGAATATAAGCAAAAAAATATAGAAGTATTACTTATGGATGATGAGATTGATTCTTTGATTGCTCCTATGCTTGGAGAATATGAAGGCTTGAAATTTATAGCCATTAATCAAGTTGAAGATAAAAATGAATTAAGCGATGAGGAAAAAAATGAATTTGCTCCATTGGTGGCTAAATTTAAAGAGCTTTTAAAGGATCAAGTTGAAGATGTGAGACTTACAAGTCGTTTAAAAGATAGTCCAAGTTGTATTGTTTATGATAAAAATAAGCCTGATTTTGCAATGCAGCAGCTTTTAAAACAAATGGGACAAGAACAAAACTTTAAACCTATTTTAGAAATCAATCCAAAACACGCCATTTTTACAGGTCTTAAAAATAATGAAACTTTTAGTGCTGATATAGCAACCTTAGTTTTAAATATGGCAAAACTTAGCGAAGGTATGGGTGTGGATAATCCGGCTGAATTTAATGCAAGCCTTACAAAAATCATCACTAAGGCTTTCTCATGATTACAAATCTCCCAGCAAGTGTTTGGATGAAGCAGGATTTAAGCGAATATCAAATTTTTGATGTTCGCACTCCAGCTGAATGGGAGGAGGGTGTTTTACCTCATGCTGAATGTGTAGCTTTGTATGATAATCATGGGCTTTTAAATGCTAATTTTTTAGAAGAATTTCAAGCGAGAAGAAATGAAAATAAAAAACTTGCTTTTATTTGTCGTGGAGGTCATAGAAGTATGATGGCTGCAAATTTTATTAAAAATGAACTCGGTTTAGAAAGTGTAAATTTAGATGGTGGGATGTTGGCATTAAAAGGCTTGATATGATAGGACTTTATTTGTTGATAGCAGCGTTATCTTTTTTACTCCTTTATTTTGCACTTAAAAAACTTACTTTAAATATAGATGAAAAGGCCTTGCTTGAGCCTATAAAATCAGATATTTATCCCAAATTTTGTGATATTATCGATGAAAGAATTAGAGAATTTAAGGATGGGGTTCAAAATAATAGTTTTACCTTAAAAGATCAAGATAAAAAAGATGAATTATTGGAAAAATTAGGGGATTTAAGCAGAGAGCTTACCTTCATACAAACAATGAATTTAAGCAATAAAAGCGATAGTGTATGGCAAAGTGAGCTTTTTGATTTTTTAAAAGAGCTTGAAAAATTATTGCTTGAATATTTGGAAAATGGCGAAGAAGAGGCTGAAAATTTAAGAGAAAATTTGATGAATGAATTTGAAAAGCTTAGAGGCTAAGGTGCAAGAACGCAAAAACTTTTTAAAATATCTCAAGATGACTTTTTGGGGTATTTTTACTTTGGTTTTAATCTTTGCTTTAATTCGATTTAGTGAATTGGCTAATTTATTGGCTGGAGTTGCAATTTTACTTATAGGAATGACCAATTTAAGCCTAGGATTTAAATCTTTTAGTGGCGGCTTGCTTGAAAAAATTCTTACTCACTCGACAAATACAAAACTTAAAAGCATACTTTTTGGTGCTATTAGCACTCTTATCATGCAATCTTCAACTTTAGTTTCGATTATCTCTCTTTCTTTTTTGAGCGCAGGACTAATATCTTTAGTTGCTGGTGTGGGTATTATTTTTGGTGCAAATTTGGGAAATACTGCAAGTTCATGGTTGATTGTTTGGCTTACAAGAGTTAATATTTCTATCTTGGCTATACCTTTGCTCGTAATTGGAGTTTTGTTTTTCTTTCAAAAAGATAATATGATTAAAAGTTTTGGAAATATTTTTATAGGTATAGGTTTTTTCTTCTTAGGAGTGGATTATATAAAAAATGGTTTTAATGAATTTCAAGATGCTATAGATTTGTCTTATTTTGATTTTACAGGTTTTAAGGGAGTGTTGATTTTTGTAGGTCTTGGGGCTTTGCTTACAGGTATTATTCAATCAAGCACAGCAACAATAGCCATTATAGTCGCAGCACTATTGACAGGGCAAATCAGTTTTGAAAATTCTTTAGCAGCGACTTTGGGTACGAGTGTAGGAGGTGTGGTAACAGCTGTGCTAGCTTCTTTAAGTACTAATGTTGAGGGCAAAAAGCTTGCTTTTGCAAATTGTATTTTTAATTTTACTATTGCAATTATAATCATACTTATTTTTCCTTATTTTATTGATTTTTTAAATGGGATGGCAAAAATTTTAAATATAGAAAATTTAGCTTTAAAAATGGCCTTATTTCATACTTTGTTTAATCTTTTAGGAATATTTATCTTTGTATTGTTTATCCCACAATTGGTAAATTTTTTAAACAAAATCGTTAAAGCACCTAAAGATAAAAATAAAGATCGACCCTTATATCTTGAACCTAGTTTATTGAAATTTAGTGATACAGCTATCGAAGCTTTGCAAAAAGAAAGTGAACATCTTTATGATAATGCGTATGCGATTATCGCTCATGCTATAGGGTTGAGTCGTAAAGATATACAAAGCAATAAAAGCTTTGAAGAAATTTTGCAAAATAAAAAATGGTTTAGTAAAAATGTGGATTTGGATTATTTGTATCAAACTAGAATCAAAGTGCTTTTTGAAGCTATCATTGACTTTTCAACCAAAGCGCAAATTCACATAGATGATGAACTTAAAAATCACAGAATTTTTACTTTTAAAATCGCTGCTAAAAATCTTACAGAGGCAACTAAAAATTTAAAATTAGTTCAAGAAAATATCAAAAAATACTCTAATTGCGGTAATAAAGATTTGGCCTTAGAATACAATAAAATAAGATCTAATTTAGGAGAATTGCTAAGAAGTATTCAAGAGCTTAGAAGCGTGGACGATGAAAAAGTGTATTTGATTATTAAAAATCTTCAAAAAGGTAAGGAAATTCTAAAAGAAATTGATGGTTTAACTCTTAATAATGTCGAACATCTTATTTTAGTTAGAAAAATCACTACCGCAGAGGGTATATCTATAATTAATGATACAAGTTTTATTGCTAAGATTGCTAAAGATCTTATAGATGCCGTTGAAATCATTTTCGCAAGAGAAAAGGTGCTTTGGGATGATATTAATTAAGAGTTTGATTATTTTCTGTGATGATAGGGGTTAGAAAATCTTCATTGATTAAAATATCTACAACATCTTTAAACATAGGCAAAGCACTTTGAGCAGCATAGTAACTATAAGGCTTGGTAGGGTTTCTTACTAAAACCCCTATGGTATAGTTATGTTTTGTATCGTTGGCAAAACCGAAAAAAGAAGCATTATAGCGATTGGAGGTATAGCCTTGTCTTTCTGCAATACGCGCAGTTCCTGTTTTACCCCCTACGATTATACCTTGAGTGATAGCTTTTTTTCCTGTACCTTTTTCTATAACATCAATAAGAATTTTTTGCATGGTTTGCGCTGCTTGCGGGGTTAAAATAACTTCTTTTTTGATATCCTCTTCAAGACTTACAAAGCGTCCATCTTGATAGAATTTTTCAGCCAAATGCGGAGTGATGTAAACTCCATTGTTATTAAAAACATTATAAGCAGCAAGTAGTTGTATAAAGGTTGTTTTTAAGCCATATCCATAGCTTAATACCGACTTTTCTATATCTCTTAAGCGCTTGGAATTAGGGATTTCTCCTTTTTGCTCGTAAGGCAAGTCAATTCCGCTTTTTTCGCCAAATTTAAAAATTTTAAGTCCAGCAATGATTTCAAGATTACTCAATCTTTTCGCAATTTGTATCATACCTATATTAGAAGAATATCTAATCACCTCTTCCATAGTCATTTGATCCATTTTATGATCATCTCTAATAGTGAAACGCCCCAGTTTATAAGCTCCACCATAGGTGTTAATTACTTCATCTGTCTTGAGTTTGCCAAGTCTTAGAGCAGTTGTAAAAATAAAAGGCTTGATAACCGATCCTGCTTCATATCCATACTCTATAGCGCTTGCATTTAAAACAGATAAATCTTTACCGCGATTTTGGGGATCATAACGCCTAGAACTTGCCAGAGCTAGAATTTGACCTGTTTTACTATCCATAACTCCAACTATGATTTCATTAGCTTTTAAATCTTCATTTCTTCCATCAATCGCTTTTTCAATGCTTTTTTGAAGTTTTAAGGATATATTAAGATATAAAAGACAGCCATCAATCTTTTTTTGCTGCAATGAGTTTAAATTTAAGATTATATTTCCACCTATATCTTTTAGGCCTTGAATTTTTTCATTTTGGAGTGGACTTAAGCAGTCGTCATAGTATTTTTCAAGTCCTTTTACTCCAACATTTTTTAAAATTCCGCTTTGAGGATCTAAAACCATTTTAGTATAACCTATGGCTGGAGTTAAAGCATCTTTAGACATATAAATTCTATCTTCTTCATGTTCGATAATGCTTAAACCTCTTGTTTCAACCTTTCCTAGGTTATTGGTAAATGCTTTAAAAAATCCTTGTATATAAAGCTTTTTTGCAAGATCTCTAAGATAGCTTGCTTGTTTAGAATCTAAATTTTGAGAAAGGATAAAATGATAGGATCGTTTTTTCTGTTTTTGAATTCTTTTTTTAATATCTGCAATTTCATCATCGCTAATTCCACTATATATTTGAAAAAGCTTTAAAAATAAATCAAATTTATCCTTATTGATACTTCTTAAATCAATTTCTGCGCGATAAATTTGCCTTGAGCTTGTGATAGTAAAATTATCTTTAGTGATGATATTTCCGCGTAAGGCAAGAGAGTATTGATCTTTTTCAGTGTTGGGGATATGGCGCTTTGAAGTGAGAAAAAAGGTAGAGCTAAGAAAAATGATCATAAAAAAAAGCGCCATGCAGTAAGCAAAGGCGACTTTTGAAACACGATTTTTCTTATGCTCTTGCATACAGCTTAAATTTGTGTTCTTGTGATTTCTTTATAAGCGCTGATAGCTTTATTTCGAACCTCTAGCATAAATTTCATACTGCTTTCAGCTTTTGTGATAGCAATAGCTGCTTGGTGTAAATCTTTTACCTGTCCTGTTGCAATATCTGTCATCGCAGCTTCTGCAGTTTTTTGAGTTTTATCTAAATCTTCGATTTCGTTTTTAAGCATTTTAGCAAATTCGTCGCCGATTTTATCATTAGAATTTTGGCTTTTGTTTGCATTTGAAATGTTATTATTTAATCTTAAATCATTAATATTATTCATATTTTATTATCCTCTTAATAAATCAATCGCACTTTGAGCTATGGTTTTTGCACTTGTAAAAGCACTAACATTAGCTTGATAAGCTCTTGTTGCTTCAATCAAATCTGCCATTTCGATGACAGGATTTACATTTGGATATGCTACATAGCCTTGCGCATTAGCATCAGGATGAGAAGGATCATATTTCATACGAAAATCTTTATCATCTCTTACGACTTTATCTACAACAACGCTTTGTATAGCAGGCTTTGCCTCTTCAGGTGAGCTTGGATCATTTAAAGGATTTTCATATTTTAAAAAGTTATTGTCCTTATTAATTTGCTCGTTTAAAAGCTTATCAAAATCTGTCGCTTTAAAGATCACTTCGCGTCTTCGATAAGGTCCGCCTTCAGCTGTTCTTGTTGTGTTTGCATTAGCTATATTGGAGCTAATAACATTCATTCTAAAGCGTTGCGCACTTAAACCATATCCGCTAATATCAAAATCACTTAAGTATGCCATAATTTACCTTTAACTTAATTTAGAACTTGCATCAAGTATAGAGCTAAAAATATTACTTTGTCTTCTTAAGACCCCATCAAGAGCTGTAATCATCACTGTATTTTTACTCATTTCAGTTGTCTCAACATCTAAATCCACAGTATTTGCATCATTTCTTGCTAAATGTCCATCCCTTAGATAAATAGTAGATTTGCTAGGATCTGGGAATTTCCAAGGTTTTTGATGTCCTTCTTCAGTTATTGCTAATTGTAATTCTTTATTATCATTTTTTTTAAAGATTTCATTTGCACGATTTACTAAAGCAGTTTCAAATTCAATATCTCTTGCTTTATAAAAAGGAGTGTCAACATTTGCAAGGTTTGCATTGATGAGTTGATTTCTTAAATTTCTACCCGCTAAAGCACTTGTGATAAGTTCTTTTGATTTGAATGGGTTAATCATTTTTTATCCTTTTTATAATTTCAAAAATTAACAAGCAAATACTGTTCCAACTTGCATAAATTTTTGCAATTTTAGTTATTTGTTTTTTTGTGATTGAATGGCTTTATTATGATCATTGAGATTGGTGCTAAAAATATGCGCCCCTGTGGTTTTATCTCTTACAAAATATAAATAATCAGTTTTTGCAGGAAAGATAGCAGCACGAATTGCGGATAAAGAGACATTACAAACTGCTTCTTTAGGCAAACCTTCAAATTTATAAGTATTATAAGAGCTATTATCTTCTCTTATTCTTTGAGGAGTGATTTTTGTATGAGAATAAAATCCATAGTTTAAGGTTCCATCCATTTGGAGCTTCATACCTTTTTTTATACGGTTATAAATAACGCTTGCAACTATAGGCATTTCGCTTTCATTAGCCGCTTCTTTTTGAATGACTGATGCTGTTATGATGTATTGGTGCCATTTTTTGGCATTGTATTCGCCAAAAATTTTCTCCGAAGTTTTTCTATTTGAATTTTCTGCATGTTTGAGCAAAACTTGAACCAAAAGTGCTTCTGTGATTCCTTTTGGAATTTTGTAAGTTTCAGGAAGAAAAACCCCTTCTTTATATGTAGCTTGTTTTTCAAATTCGGCTAAAAGCGTGTTTTTATCAAGTTCTAATTGTTTTGCAGCTTGCTCTAAAAAAATCACACTGGTTTCTCCAGGGATGAGAGTAAGGGTTTCTAATGCTGCTTTAGCTATGGTGAGTTTGTGTAAAAATTCTATTCTATTGAGTTCTTTTGTGCCTATATTTATCCAGCCTGATTGAGGATGACCCAAGAAAAATAAGATATATTTATCAATCGTGCTCATTTCATATTTATTTTGTTTTAGATGTGTTATAATTTGAGCAATGGAACCTTGAGGCAAAAAAACAACAGAATTGCTTTTTAAAGGTTGTGTTAAATAATAAAAAATTCCTAAAATAAATATCAAAAAGAAGTTTCTAATGAAAAAGAAAATTGTATATGCATTACTTGTTTTAATTGTATTTATCTCAGTTGTATTTTTAGTTCTTAAGAATGGTATTCTCATATCTCATATCCAATTTAGTTTTTTAAATTTGGAGCAATTATATATTAAATTAGATAAAAAACTCATTGTGCGAGCAAAAAATATCACATTTAATGAAGATAACAATGCAAGTATTCAGGATGATAAGAATGTAAATTCTGACTTTGCTTCTAAGGAATTGTTAAATATTACTAAAAATTTAAAATATCTTTATACTTTTGTTGAGGAAATAGACATACAAAATTTCAATATCAAAGATAATCATATGCGTATATTGTTTAAAAATGATGAATTTTTTGTAGATAATGATTTATTGTTTTTAAAACTTGCGCTACACAGAGAAGGAAAGGAAATTAATGCTGATATTAAAAATCTTTTGCTTAAAGATTATAATTTAAGCATAGATGGAAATTTAAGTATTAATGCAAAAAGTGAATTTTATAATTTTAAAGGCCAAGCAAATAGTGATTTGGCTGATTTTAAGATAAATATTTCTTACAAAAATCAAAACCTAGCCTATAAATTTGAAGATATCAATATTAGAGATATTACCACTATCTTCAATCAAGCAAAAAAAAGAATAGCATTGCCCGAACCTTTAGTTCTTTGGGTTGCGCATAGGGCTAAAGGAGATTTTTATCATTTTGATTTTATTCAAGGTTTTATTGATTTTTCTAAAAATAATTATTATTTTGATGATATCAGTGCTTGGGGTTATGCAAATAATGTAAAAGTTCGTTTGGATAATCAAATGAATGCTATTAATTTTCCAAAACTTGATTTAAATTTAAGCAATCAAAAATTAAATTTTACCTTCAATAAGGCAAGTTATAATGAATCAGATTTAAGTGAAAGCAAGGTGTTTTTATATGATTTATTTGATAATAAAAAGCATGGAATTTACTTGCGTATCAAATCTAAAAATTTAAAATTTGATGAAAAACTTGCTAAGGCATTAAAAAATTATGATTTAAATTTACCTTTTTACCAAAAAAATGGAAAACTTGGAAGTGATTTAGAGCTTATAATCGATTTTAACGAAAAGGGTGATGTAAAATATAATGGCACTTTGTCTTTAGAAAATGCGGAGCTTTCATTAGCAAATTTTAGCGTGGCTAGAGCTTTTGTTAAATTAAATCAAAATGCTTTGAGTATAGAAAATGCAAGCGTAAAAAATGAGTTTTTGGAAGCAGATTTTAATGCTAAAATCGATCTAGCTACCCATAAGGGTATTTTTGATACTCAAATTTCAAGATTATATTTTGACAATGGCGAGCTTTTTGATATGAGAAATCAAAAAACAAAGATAAATTTAGACTATACAGATGATTTACAGCTTAGTGTGCCAGAATGGGATTTGACTTTAAATTTTAAAGAAGGACTTGAAGCATATGCAAACAATCCTAATATTTTAATCCCTCATTCGCCTTTATTAAAAAAATTCGGTTTTATGGGTGCAAAAAGTATTTATTATAAAAGTGTAGACTTTAATGATTTTAATGCGCAAATACAGGATGCTCATTTTAAAAATAACTTATTGGTTAATAACAAGCCTTACGAAAATGATAGCTTTGGTATTGTTCGTAAAAGTGGTGTTTTAAACATAAATACACAAAGTGGTTTAGCTAATGTTAAGGTTATTGATAATAATAAAACCATACATCTTAAAAATTTAACTTATATTTACCAAAAAGATGAAAATGCTTCTACTTCTTCATTTGATATAGCAAAAAATACTCAAAATATTATACTTAATGGAGAAAATCTCACTTTGATTTTAGCAGATTTTAACAAAACTCTAAATTTCGATAAAATGGAGGCAAATTTAAAAAGTGATATCTTAGATGCTAGGGCTACTCGCAAGAATGCAAATTTTGATCTTCATTATAGTCCTAATGATTTGAAATTATTTATTAAAAATATAAACGATGAACATCTGAATGAATTTTTGCAAAAACGGGCTGTGCAAGAGGGTGTCTTTAATTTTAGCGTGATAGGTAGTGGCCTAGATTATTTTGAGGGGGAATTTAATTTTAAAGATACCTTTATAAGGGATCTTAAAGGGGTTAATCAGCTTATATCTTTTATCGATACGGTTCCAAGTCTTTTGATGTTTAAAACTCCTACTTTTAATGAAAAAGGTTTAAGTTTGCATGATGGAAGAGTTGTTTTTAATCGTAAAAAGGATTTGTTAAGTTTTGAAGCGATTAATTTAAATGGCAACAGTATGGATTTGTATGGTTTAGGCAGTGCAAATTTAAGATTAAATACCATAGATATAGATTTAGAATTAAAAACTTTAAAATCAGCTTCTGAAACTATTTCAAAGGTTCCGATTTTAAATTATGTTATTTTGGGGAAAAATCAAGAGATAAGCGCCAATATAAAAGTCGATGGCGCTTTAGATGATCCAAAATTTCACACTCAAATTTTAAGCGATACTTTAAAAACCCCTTTTAATTTGATTAAAAATATCATACAACTTCCTTCTAATTTGTTTAATTAAAAGTGTTTAAAGTTTGTTTTAAAACTAAAACAAACTTTAAATTTACTCTTGCATTTTTTTTTAATTGTAATATACTTTAGATTGAAAAATAAAATTAGTGTTTAAAAGGACAGAAAATGCAAGTTACTTACACTTTGACAGATGAGTCTCCAGCACTTGCGACCTATTCGTTTTTACCTATAGTAAAAGCTTTTTTAAGCAAGGCGCATATAGGAGTAAAAACTTCTGATATTTCGCTATCTGGAAGAATTTTAGCTACTTTTAGTGAGTATCTAAAAGAAGATCAAAGATGCGAAGATGCTTTGGAGCTTTTGGGTGAGCTCGTAAAAAAATCAGATGCAAATTTAATCAAAACTCCAAATATTTCAGCTTCTATTCCACAGCTGAAAGCTGCTATTAAAGAATTGCAGGAAAAGGGTTATATGTTACCAAACTACCCAGACGAACCAAAAAACGATGAAGAATTTCAAATAAAAGCAAAATATCAAAAAGTTTTAGGTTCAGCGGTTAATCCTGTGCTTAGACAAGGCAATTCAGATCGCCGTTCTACTAAAGCGGTAAAAGATTATGCAAAGAATAATCCTTATCGTGTGGTTGAGTTTAATCCTAATTCTAAAACTCGTGTATCTTATATGAAAGAAGGTGATTTCTTTTCTAATGAAAAAGCGGTTTTAATCGATGAGGATTGTGTAGCAAGTATTGAATTTGTTGCAGATAGTGGTAAAAGTGAAATTTTAAAAGAAGGCTTAAAGCTTGAAAAAAATGAAATTTTAGATGCAACCTTTATGGATGTAGAAAAATTGCAAGATTTTTATGCTAAAGAAATCAAAGCAAGCAAAGATAATGATTTACTTTTCTCTCTTCATTTAAAAGCTACGATGATGAAAGTAAGCGATCCTATACTTTTTGGTTATGCGGTAAAAATCTTTTTTAAAGAATTATTTGATGAATTTAAAGATGAATTTGAAACACTTGGAATCAATCCAAACAATGGATTGAGCGAACTTTTAAGCAAGGTGCAAACTTCAAGCAAGAAAGACGAAATTTTAAGAAGATACAACGAAATTTTAAACAGTCGTGCTGATATTTCTATGGTAAATTCAGATAAGGGTATCACCAATTTACATGTTCCAAGCGATGTTATTGTTGATGCTTCTATGCCTGCTATGCTTAAAAATGGTGCAAGATTATGGGATAAAGAAGGCAAAGAAAAAGACACAAATGCAGTTATCCCTGATCAAACTTACGCAACTATTTATGAAGCGGTTATCGAAGATTTGCATAAGAATGGCACTTTAAATCCTGCGAAATTAGGCAGTGTATCTAATGTAGGTTTGATGGCTAAAAAAGCTCAAGAATACGGCTCACATGATAAAACATTTGTTGCTAAAGAAGATGGAGTGTTTAAAATCATTGCCAAAGGTAAGGTTTTATTAGAGCATAAAGTTAGAAAAGGTGATATTTATAGAGCCAATCAAGCTAAATTTGACGCTGTTTTAAATTGGATCGATTTGGGTATAGAAAGAGCTGATTTGACAGGAGCTGAAGCGATTTTTTGGCTAGACAGTAAAAGAGCTAGTAATAAAATTATGATAGATTTAGTTCAAAACCGTCTTAAGGAAAAAAATAAAAATATAGCTATCCTTGCTCCTTATGAAGCTTGCTTAAAAAGCTTAGAATTGATTCGTGCTGGAAAAGATGCTATTTCTATTACAGGAAATGTCTTAAGAGATTATTTAACCGATCTTTTTCCTATTCTAGAGCTTGGAACAAGTGCTAAAATGCTTTCAGTTGTACCAATGTTAAATGGTGGAGCTATGTTTGAAACCGGAGCAGGAGGTTCAGCACCAAAGCAAGTAGAACAATTAGTCGAAGAAAATCATTTACGTTGGGATAGCTTGGGTGAATTTTTAGCCCTACAAGCAAGCTTAGAATTTTATGCTAATAAATGCAATAATCATAAAGCTAAAGTCTTAGCAGAATGTCTTGATGAGGCTATAGGTGAATGGCTTGAAAACAATAAAGCTCCATCAAGAAAAGTAAAAGAAGATGATAATCGTACAAGCCATTTTTATTTAGCAATGTATTTTGCAAATCATTTGGCAAGACAAGCAAATGATATGGAGCTTCAAAGCTTTTTTAAAGATATTGCCTTAGAGCTTTCCTCTAATGAAGAAAAAATTAGAGCCGAATTTAATGATGCACAAGGTGTGAAAGTCGATTTGGGTGGATATTATAAATTTGATGATGAGAAAGCAAATAAAATTATGCGCCCAAGTGCAACTTTTAATGCTATCATAGAAAAAATAGGACAAAGATGAAAATCACAATCATCGGTGCAGGGAATGTAGGCTCAAGCGTAGCCTATGCTTTAATTTTGCGTGAATTGGCAAATGAGATTGTTTTAGTTGATATCAATGAAGATTTATTGATTGCAAGGGAATTAGAATTATCCCAAAGCATAGCTGCTTTAAATTTAGACATAGAATTAACTTGTACTAAGGATTATACTTATACAAAAAATTCTGATATTGTGCTTTTTAGCGCAGGATTTGCAAGAAAAGATGGCCAAAGTAGAGAAGAGCTTTTGCAGCTAAATACAAACATTATGCTTGATTGTGCTAAAAAAATTAAAGAATTTAATCCTGATCCACTTTTTATCATTTTAACAAATCCGGTGGATTTTTTGCTCAATACTCTTTATGAGAGTGGAATTTTTTCTTCTAAAAAAATTGTTGCTATGGCAGGGGTTTTAGACAATGCAAGATTTAAGTATGAAGTAGCTAAAAAGTTAAAAGCTAGAATTTCAAGTGTGGATACAAGATTAATTGGTTTTCATAATGATGATATGGTTTTAGTAAAATCTTATGCAAGTGTTAAAAATCAAAAACTCGGAGAACTTTTAAGTGAAGAAGAATTTGAGGATTTGGAAAATGAAGTTAAAACCGGTGGAGCAAAGGTGATTAAACATCTTAAAACTTCAGCATATTTGGCACCTGCAAGCGCTTGTGTAAGAATGCTCGAATCTATAAGAAGTGGAGAATTTTTACCTATGAGTGTGATTTTGCATGGAGAATTTGGAGTGCAAAATAAAGCTTTAGGTACTATGGCAAGATTGGGTTTAGAGGGCGTTGTTGAGATTATGAAGCTTGAACTTAGCGACGAAGAAAAAGACAAGGTAAAAAAATCATTAATAAAATATCAATATATAAAGGAAGATAAATGAATATACATGAATATCAAGCAAAAGCGATTTTTGCAGACAATGGTATCCCTACTTTAAAGGGAAAGGTTGCATTTAGCGTAGAAGAAGCTGTAGAAAATGCTAAAGAATTAGGCGGTAGCGTTTGGGCTGTGAAAGCTCAAATCCATGCAGGTGGTCGTGGTCTTGGCGGTGGTGTTAAAATCGCTAAAAATTTAGATGAGGTAAAAGATTATGCAAGTAAAATTTTAGGAATGAATTTGGTTACTCATCAAACAGGACCTGAAGGTAAGCTCGTGCAAAAACTTTATATAGAAAGTGGTGCAAATATAGTAAAAGAATATTATTTGGCTATTTTATTTAACAGAATGGCAGAACAAATTACAATCATTGCTTCAAGCGAAGGGGGGATGGATATAGAAAAAGTGGCTAAAGAAAGCCCTGAAAAAATCGCAAAAGTAGGCATTGATCCACAAATTGGCTTTAAAATGTTTCATGGTCTTGAAGTGGCAAAGGTTTTAGGATTAGATAAAGATGAAAGCAAAAAACTTATTTCTATGATAGCAAAACTTTATAAGCTTTATATGGATAAAGATATGAATATGCTTGAAATCAATCCTTTAATTAAAACTGCAGAAGGAGATTTTTACGCTCTTGATGCAAAATGTAGTTTTGATGACAGTGCACTTTATCGCCATCCAGAGATTGCCGAACTTAGAGATATCACAGAAGAAAATCCTGCTGAAAGAGAAGCAGCTGAATTTGGTTTAAGTTATGTAAAATTAGACGGTGATGTTGCTTGTATGGTAAATGGTGCAGGACTTGCTATGGCAACAATGGATATTATCAATTATAGTGGTGCAAAACCTGCAAACTTCTTAGATGTGGGCGGTGGCGCATCTGCTGAAACAGTTGCAAAAGCTTTTGAAATCATTTTAAGAGATAAAAATGTTAAAGTAATATTTATCAATATTTTTGGTGGTATTGTTCGTTGTGATAGAATCGCAAATGGTATTTTGGAGGCAACTAAAAATGTTGAGGTGAACATTCCTATCGTAGTGCGTCTTGATGGTACAAATGCAGCTGAAGCAAAAGCGATCTTAGATAGTTCAAATCTTAAAAATATCAAAGCAGCAACCAATCTTAAAAATGGTGCAGAATTAGTAAAAAGTTTAGTAGGATAAGGATAAAAAATGAGTATATTGGTTAATAAAAATACAAAAGTAATAGTTCAAGGTTTTACAGGTAAAGAAGCAACTTTTCATGCAGAGCAGTGTATGGCTTATGGTACAAATATAGTCGGAGGTGTAACTCCTCATAAAGGTGGTCAAACTCATCTTGGCAAGCCTGTTTTTGATACAGTTGCAGATGCAGTTAAAGCCACAGGAGCTGATGTAAGTTTGATTTTTGTTCCTGCTTTTGCAGTAGGTGATAGTGTGATTGAAGCAGCGGATGCAGGCATTAAGCTTGCTGTTGTAATTACAGAACATACTCCGGTTAAAGATATGATGTTTGCCAAGCAGTATGCAAATAAAAAAGGCATGAAAATTATAGGACCAAATTGCCCAGGAATCATTACTTCTGAAGAATGCAAATTAGGCATTATGCCAGGCTTTATCTTTAAAAAGGGTTGCGTAGGGCTTATTTCAAAAAGTGGAACTTTAACTTATGAAGCAGCTAATCAAGTAGTTCAAGGTGGGTATGGAATTTCAACAGCAGTAGGCATTGGTGGAGATCCTATCATAGGACTTGCTTATAAAGAACTTTTAAGTGAATTTGAAAAAGATAACGAAACAAAAGCTATTGTTATGATAGGGGAAATCGGCGGTAGCTTAGAAGTAGAAGCAGCAAAATTTATTAAAGAAAATATTAGCAAACCTGTGGTAGCATTCATTGCGGGAGCGACTGCGCCAAAAGGTAAAAGAATGGGACATGCAGGAGCTATAGTAGGTAGTGCTGATGAAAGTGCTGCAGCTAAAAAAGAAGCATTAAAGTCTTATGGAATTCATGTAGTGGATTCTCCAGCTTTAATCGGTGAAGAAATACAAAAAATATTAGGCTAAAAAAGGAAAAAGATATGAGTATAGCAGCTCCAAAAGATACCCCTGTTTGGGTAGATGAGCATAGATGTAAAGCTTGCAATATCTGCGTTAGCTATTGCCCTGCAGGGGTTTTAGCTATGCGCGATGATGTTCATGCGGTTTTGGGACAAATGATAGAGGTTGTACATCCTGAGTCCTGTATAGGTTGTACTGAGTGTGAAACACATTGTCCAGATTTTGCTATTATGGTGGCAAAAAGAGATGAATTTAAATTTGCCAAACTGACTCCGGAAGCTAAAGACAGAGCCGTAGCAGTAAAAAATAATAAATATAAAAAATTAGCATAGGAAAGACAATGAGAGAAGTTATAGCAACAGGTAATGTTTTGATTGCAAAAGCAGCAATTGATTGTGGATGTAAATTTTTTGGAGGTTATCCTATTACACCAAGTTCTGAAATTGCACATGAATTAAGCCATATGCTTCCTGCAAATGATGGAACTTTTATACAAATGGAAGATGAAATTTCGGGTGTAAGTGTGAGTATTGGTGCTGCTATGAGTGGCGTAAAATCAATGACCGCAAGTAGTGGTCCTGGAATTTCGCTTAAAGCAGAGCAAATCGGTCTTGCTTTTATCGCTGAAATTCCACTTGTTATTGTAAATGTTATGCGTGGTGGTCCTTCAACAGGTCTTCCAACAAGGGTGGCTCAAGGGGATTTATTTCAAGCAAAAGCACCTACTCATGGGGATTTTGCTAGTGTGGCTATCGCACCAGCGAGTTTAGAAGAAGCTTATACAGAAACCATAAGAGCGTTTAATTTGGCTGAAAAGTATATGACTCCTGTATTTTTACTTATGGATGAAACTGTAGGGCATATGAATGGTAAAGCGGTATTGCCTGATTTAAAAGATATAGAAATTATTAATCGTAAAAAATTCACAGGCGATAAAAAAGATTATAAACCTTATGCAGCGGGCGAAAATGAACCTGCAACACTCAATCCATTTTTTACTGGCTATCGCTATCATGTAACCGGACTTCATCATGGAGATATAGGTTTTCCAACAGAAGATGGCGCTATAGTTAAGAAAAACATGGAAAGACTTATAGGTAAAATTAAAAACAACCAAGATGATATTTGTACTTATGAAG
This sequence comes from Campylobacter sp. JH23, assembly GCF_017846595.1. Lineage (NCBI taxonomy): Bacteria > Pseudomonadati > Campylobacterota > Epsilonproteobacteria > Campylobacterales > Campylobacteraceae > Campylobacter > Campylobacter sp. JH23. The sequence continues at coordinate 102,661 of NZ_JAEQBP010000003.1, forward strand.
AATATATGCTTGATGATGCTGAATTTTTAATCATAGCTTACGGAAGCGTAAGTCGTTCTGCTAAAGAAGCTATCAATAGGCTCAGAGAAGAGGGTATTAAGGTAGGACTTTTCCGCCCTATCACACTTTATCCTGTAGCTGAAAAGAAAATTGCTGAAGTGGCAAGCAAATTTAAAAAGGTAATGGTAAGCGAATTAAATATGGGACAGTATCTTGAGGAGATTGAAAGAGTAAGTTCTCGTCGTGATTTTATTAGCTTACATCGTGCAAATGGTCGTCCTATAACACCTAGCGAAATCATTGCTAAAGTAAAGGAGAATATATAAAATGGCGTTTAATTATGATGAATATTTAAGAACTGATAAACTTCCTACTCAATGGTGTTGGGGTTGTGGCGATGGTGTAGTTTTAAAATGTATTATCCGCGCGATAGAAAAGCTGGGTTGGAATATGGATGATGTTTGTCTTGTTTCAGGTATAGGATGTAGCGGTAGAATGAGCTCTTATGTAAATTGCAATACCGTGCACACTACTCATGGTAGAGCTATTGCTTATGCAACAGGCATAAAACTAGCCAATCCTAGCAAACATGTTATTGTAGTAAGTGGCGATGGTGATACTTTAGCAATTGGTGGAAATCATACTATACATGGATGTCGTAGAAATATAGATTTAACTCATATTGTAATCAACAATTTTATTTATGGGCTTACTAATTCTCAAACTTCTCCAACTACTCCAAAAGGTTTTTATACAGTAACTGCACAATTTGGAAATATCGATCCAAATTTTGATGCTTGCGAATTAACTAAAGCTGCTGGAGCTTCTTTCGTGGCAAGAGGAAATGTTATTGAGGCAAATAAATTAGAAAATTTAATTTATAAAGCTTTAGCACACAAAGGTTATAGCTTTGTTGATGTTTTCTCAAATTGTCATATTAACCTAGGTAGAAAAAATAAAATGGGTGAAGCAGTGGCTATGCTTGATTGGATTAAAAATCGTGTTGTGGATAAGTCTAAATTTGAAAGTATGGATTTTGAAGAAAGAAAAGATAAATTCCCAACAGGTGTTTTATATGAAGATAGCACGCAGCCAGAATATTGTCATGCTTATGAAGAAGTGCGTCGTGCAGCCAAAGAAAAAAGAATGGTTGATTTAGGAGCCTTAAAATGAAATATCAATTAAGATTTGGTGGTGAGGGTGGTCAAGGTGTTATCACCGCAGGAGAAATTTTAGCTGAAGCAGCGATTAAAGAAGGTCGTCAAGCCTTTAAAGCTTCAACTTATACTTCCCAAGTGCGTGGAGGTCCGACTAAGGTTGATATTATCATCGATGATAAAGAAATTCTTTTTCCTTATGCGGTAGAGGGCGAAGTAGACTTTATGCTTTCAACTGCAGATAAGGGTTATAAAGGTTTTCGTGGTGGAGTAAAAGAGGGTGGCATCATAGTTGTAGAACCAAATTTGGTTCATCCTGAAAGCGAAGATTATAAAAAATGGCAAATTTTTGAAATTCCTATCATTACTATAGCTAAAGATGAGGTAGGTAATGTAGCTACTCAATCAGTTGTTGCACTAGCCATAGCTGCTTATATGAGTAAATGTATTGATTTGGATATTCTTAAAGAAACGATGCTTCATATGGTTCCAGCTAAAACAAGAGATGCAAATTCTAAAGCTTTTGATTTGGGTGTTAAATATGCACAAGAAACCAAAGCTCATTCTTAAATAAATTTGGGTTTATTCCCAAATTTATTGCTTCTTGAAATAAATTTTTAAACTTTTTCATTTTTTAATTTAGCTACTTTTAACGATTAAAATTTTATAATCAAAAACATATTTATTAAGGAAATTCAATGGATATTTTTGACGAAATGTTTAATAAAACTCCTAAGGAAAAATTTATAGAAATTATACAAAATGGAAATTTAGGAGCTTTAGAAAAAGTATTTGAAAACTTTTTTGCTGATCATATTGCTATGATCGAGCTTTTAGAAAAACAAGGTTTTAATGAAATGGATATGAAAAGCTTTATACTTGAAAATGGAGATTTTATTCAAGAAAGGCAAAACGATCTTTTTATAGAATTAGGTGCTAAAATTTTAGGACATGAGGGCTAATGAGCATTAGGCTTTTGGTTTTTTTTACTTTGATGGCAAATTGCATTGTTTTAAATGCTGCTCCTGTTTTTGATTATACATATAAATTTACACTTAAAAAAGACGAGAGAGCTAGCGTGGAGATTAAAGAGCTTGGTTATGATAATGGGGTTCAAAATTTTGATTTTTATTGGACTTTGTTTGATAATACCAATATAGTCGTTCATTCTAAATTTCGTAAATATCCGCGTCAATTTGTGATGAGTTTAAGAAGAAATTTGGACTGGGTAACCCAAACTTTAATTCCTGATTATAAAAATCCACATATTGATAGAGCAAGGCTTATTTTAGAATTTAGCGAATACAAAAAAGGTGAGGCAATTTTTACTGTGTATATAGAAGATAAGGATTCTAGACTTGAAGTGAAATTTCTTGATCCAAGAAAAATGCAATTAACAAATCCGCCTCAAAATAATCAAGTAGTGCCTATGATAGATTTTAATGAGCCTCAAGTAGAACCATTGATACAACGAGAAAATACCACAAACTAAATTTAAAGGATATAGGGTGCAGCCAATAGATGATTTGATAAAACAATATTTGCAAGAGCTTGATTATGAACCTATTTTAACTATGCTTGCTAATACCAAATCAGGCAAAAAATTGCGTTCAAAGCTACTTTTAGCAATCGCAGGAGAAAATGCAAATTCTTATAAAATTTGTGCCGCAATAGAACTTATACATTTAGCAAGTTTGTTGCATGATGATATCATAGATGAAAGCAAATTAAGACGTGGTGCAAAGTCTGTTAATGCCGAATTTGGTACAAAAAACGCCCTTATGCTTGGAGATATTTTATATTCAAAAGCTTTTTATGAATTGAGCCAACTAGATGCTTGTTTTGCAAGTATTATTTCAGATGCGGTTGTTAAGCTTGCTGTAGGCGAGCTTATGGATGTTGAGCTTAGCAAAAGTTTTAATGCGGATAAAGATAAATATCTAAAGATGATTTATAATAAAACCGCAGTTTTAATCGAAGCAAGTGCAAGGTGTGGGGCTATTTTGGCAAATTTAGATGAAAAAGCTTTTGGAGAATATGGCAAAAATTTAGGTCTTGCATTTCAAATGATTGATGATATTTTAGACATTAAGGGCGATGAAAAAACCCTTGGAAAACCTGCTATGAATGATTTTAAAGAGGGTAAAACCACTTTGCCTTATATTTATCTTTATGAAAATTTAAATAATGAGGATAGGGCTCAATTAAAGAATTTATTTCAAAAAGATTTAAACAATGATGAAAAAATTTGGATACAAACCAAATTTGAAGAAACAAAAGCTTTAAATAAAGCTATATTGGAGGCTAAAGAATATGCCCACCAAGCAGCACTAGCTATAAAAGATTTTTCCAATGAAAAACTTCAAGATATAATTCAAGCTATGATAGATAGGGATTTTTAATGTATTATTGCATATCTTTTACTCATAAAAATACAGATCTTTCTTTAAGGGAGAGATTGAGTTTTTCAGATGAAGCAAAAAAAAACGAGTTTTTGAGATTGCTAAGCATTCATGAAAATATTGAAGAATGTTTGGTTATAAGCACTTGTAATCGTGTAGAAATAGTAGCTTATGTAAAAGAAGCTTGTGCAGAATATATTATTAAATCCTTAGCTTTATTATGCAATGTAGATAAAGAAAGCTTAGTTCAAAAAGCTGATATTTTTGAAGATAGCGGAGCTATTCATCATCTTTTTTCGGTTGCAAGCTCACTTGATAGTTTGGTTGTTGGAGAAACACAAATCGCAGGGCAATTAAAAGATGCTTTTGCTTTTGCTTTAAAAAATAATTTTTGCGCGGTACATCTTTCAAGGGCAATTCACAGTGCATTTAAATGCGCAGCTAAGGTTCGTAATGAAACCCAAATTTCAAAAAATCCTATTTCAGTCGCTAGTGTAGCAGTAGCTAAGGCTAAAGAACTTTTGCCTTTAGATGGAAAAAGTGCTATAGTTATAGGTGCGGGTGAGATGGGAGAGCTTGCAGCCAAGCATTTAATCACTGCTGGAGCTAGAGTTATAGTGTTAAACAGGGATATGGAAAAGGCTCGTATCCTTTGTGAGAGATTGGGTGTTTTAAGCGAGTGCGATAGCTTAAATAATTTAAAAAAATATCTTAATGAGTATGAACTTTTTTTCTCAGCTACCAATGCCCCAAATGCTATTATTGCAAATTCTTTAATCGATGAGGTCTCTCATAAGAGATATTTTTTTGATATTGCTGTGCCACGAGATATTGATATTAGTGAAAATGAAAAAATATCAGTTTTTGCGGTCGATGATCTTGAAGTTGTTGTGCGAAAAAATTTAGCCTTAAGAGAACAAGAAGCGCGTATGGCGTATGGTATCATCGGGCGTGAGACAGCAGAATTTTTTAGATATTTAAATGATTTAGCTTTAACTCCTATTATAAAAGCGATTCGCTTGCAAGCAAAAGAATGTGCCAACAAACAGCTTCAAATCGCTTTAGATAAAGGATATTTAAAACATTCTGATGAAGAAGAGGCAAGAAAATTAATCCATCAAGTTTTTAAAGCTTTCTTGCATACTCCAACTATGAATTTGAAACATTTGCAAGGTAAAATGCAAAGTGATACAGTGATTAATGCTATGCGTTATATTTTTGATTTGGAAAATAATCTTGAAGGTTTAAATCAATACACATGCGAATTTAATATGGAGAATAATGATGAAATTTAGTAAATTATATGCACCAAGTCTTAAAGAGGCTCCAAAAGATGCGACTTTACCGAGCCATATTTTTTTAACACGCGCTGGCTTTGTTGAGCAAATTGGTAGTGGGCTTTATAATTTTTTACCTTTGGGAAAAAGAGTTTTAGACAAGATTAAAAATATAGTTAAAGAAGAAATGGATAAGGCTGGAGCACAAGAAGTAAATCTTAGTTTTATCACTCCTGCAAGTTTGTGGCAAGAAAGTGGGCGTTATAATGTTTTTGGAAAAGAACTTTTGCGTTTTAAAGACAGAAAAGAAAATGAATTTGTTTTAGGTCCAACACATGAAGAGGCTATGCTTTCTTTGGTAAAAAACAAAATCACAAGCTATAAACAACTTCCTTTGCATTTATATCAAATTGGACTTAAATTTCGTGATGAAGCAAGGCCTAGATTTGGGCTTTTAAGATGTCGTGAATTTCTAATGAAAGATGGATATAGTTTTCATGCTAATGAAGAAGATTTAGGGCGTGAGTTTGAGCTTATGTATAAAACTTATTCTCAAATTTTACAAAGAATGGGGCTTGATTTTAGAGCAGTTGAAGCTGATAGTGGGGCTATTGGTGGAAGTGGTTCTAAGGAATTTATGGTTTTGGCAAAAAATGGTGAGGATGATATTTTAATTTGTGAAAATTGTGATTATGCTGCAAATGTTGAAGCTGCAGTTAGAGCCAATAAAACTTGTGATGAAGAGCGTCCTGAAGCAAATTATGCAAGTAAATTTCACACTCCAAATATTAAAACTATAGATTCTTTAGCACAATTTTTTAAAATTAATGCTTTTTATACGATTAAAGCAGTGGTAAAAAAAGCTATTTATGAAAATGAAAGCAAATTAGTTGTGTTTTTTATAAGAGGAAGTGATGATTTGCAAGAGGTTAAGGCTCAAAACGCTTGCAATGCTCTTGAGCTTGTGGATGCGAGCGAAGAAGAATTAGAAAAAGCGGGATTGGTTGCAGGTTTTATAGGCTTTGTGGGTTTGAAAAATGTTGATTTTTATTTGGATAAAGAGCTTGAAGGCGAAAAACAAATGATAATGGGAGCAAATGAAAAAGATTATCATTTAATAGGCATTGATGTAGTTAATTTAAACAAAGATCGCTTTAAGGATTTAGCAGAGGTTAAAGAAAATGATTGCTGTGCTAAATGTGGAGCAAAATTAAAATTAAGCAAGGGTATAGAAGTAGGACATATTTTTAAATTAGGGCAAAAATATTCTAAGGCTATGAATGCAAATTTCTTAGATGAAAATGGCAAAAGCAAGCCTTTTTACATGGGATGTTATGGTATAGGGGTTTCGCGTTTACTTGCAGTAGCAATTGAGGCAAATCATGATGAAAAGGGTTGTATTTGGAATAAAACCTTAGCTCCTTTTACGCTTGAAATTATAATTTCAAATATCAAAGATGAGAAGTCTTTGGAATTTGCTACCAAGCTTTATGAGGATTTAAGCAATGCAGGTATTGAAGTTTTACTTGATGATAGAAATGAGCGTTTTGGTGTTAAGATGAATGATTTTGAGCTTATGGGCTTTCCTTATGCTTTAGTTGTAGGCAAGGGCTTAGAAAAAGATGAGTTAGAATTTATAGATAGAAAAACACTAGAGAAAAAAATCATATCAAGTAAAGAAGTATTTGATTTTATTAAAAAGAGTGTAGAATGAATTACAAGCTAAGCCTTAGTCCGCTTTTTTTACTAGAACTTGTTGCAAGTATTTTATTTATTGTATTTTTTGGTTTGGGAAATTTTTTAATTTTTATTTTAGCTAGTATGATTTTTGGAGTAATTTTGCTCGGAATTTTTTGGAAAAATATGCTTGAATTTCGTATAAGCGGTTTTAAAGATATGTTGACTCAATTTGCTTTTGTAATGGCGGCTTTTTTGTTTATCTTTCCAGGAATAGTAACGAGTATTTTTGGATTTTTTGTTTTGTGTTTTGGTTTGATTTTTAATTTTGCTAAGCCTAGATATAAAAGAAACTACAGACAAAATAACACTTCTGATGAAGAAATTATCGATGTTGAAATTATAGAGGAGAGAAAATGAAAGAGCTTGTTATAGCTACAAGAAAGAGTCAATTAGCTCTTTGGCAAAGCGAATTTATAGCAGATTTTTTAAATAAAACTCATGGCATAGCAGTTCGCTTAGAAGGCTTTAAAACCAAAGGAGATGTTTTGTTAGATAGCCCACTAGCAAAAATAGGTGGTAAAGGACTTTTTACTAAAGAACTAGAAGAAAGTATGCTAAGAAATGAAGCGCATTTAGCTGTGCATAGTTTAAAAGATGTGCCAAGTTTCTTTCCGCAAGGCTTGGTTTTGGCTGCAGTTAGCAAAAGAGAACAAAGTAATGATGCGATGTTGAGTCAAAATTATAAAGATTTTCTTTCTTTGCCAAAAGGCGCAAAGATAGGCACTACAAGTCTTAGACGCAAAATGCAACTTTTATTATTAAGACCTGATTTGGAAATCATTTCTTTGCGTGGCAATGTAAATTCTCGTATAGAAAAATTAAAAAATGGGGATTTTGATGCGATTATCTTAGCTATGGCAGGTATTAAGCGTTTGGATTTAGATAAACAAGTAAATTTTGTTTATACATTTAGCAAAGATGAGCTAATCCCAGCGGCATCCCAAGGAGCTTTAGGCATAGAAAGTATAGATGATGAAAAATTTTTAAAATTTTTAAAATGTTTAAATGATGACAATGCTTTGATAGAAACTACCATAGAAAGAGAATTTATCTCTACTTTAGAAGGAGGATGTCAAGTGCCTATAGGTATTAACGCAGAACTCTTAGGAGATGAAATTTGTGTGCGTGCTATACTTGGATTGCCTGATGGTAGTGAAATTTTAAAAGAAAAAAGAATGATCAAAAAAAGTGATTTTAAAGGCTTTGGAGAGAGTTTGGCTAAGGAGTTTATTGCTAAAGGTGCTAAAGAACTTTTAAAAAAAGCTGAGAGTATGATATGAAAGAATTTATTCAAATTTTAAAAGAAAATGATCTTTTAAGGGTAATTGAAGAACCTGTAGATGTAGATCTTGAAATCGCTCATTTAGCCTATATAGAAGCTAAAAAAGGAGAAAAAGGGAAGGCTTTATTATTTAAAAATCCTATAGATAAAAAATTAAATAAACAATATAAATTTCCTGTTTTGATGAATACTTTTTGCAATAAAAAGGCTTTAAATTTAGCTTTTGGACGTGATTATGAAGAGGTGGCTGAAGAAATTTCAAAACTCATCAAGCTTCATATTCCTACGAGTTTTAAAGCAAAAATGGATTTTTTTATGAATTTGTTAAGTTTTAAAAATATTCCTCCTAAAAGACTGAAAAAAAATAAAGCCTTGTATGATTATGAAATTTTAAACTCACTTGAAGAACTTCCCATACTAAAAACTTGGGAAGATGATGCGGGTAAATTTATTACCATGGGGCAAGTTTATACACAAAATTTAGATAAAACTCAAAATAATCTTGGAATGTATCGTTTGCAAATGAGTGATAAAAATGAACTTTTAATGCATTGGCAAATTCATAAAGATGGGGCAAATTTTTATCACGAATACAAAAATGCTGGTTTTAAAAAAATGCCTGTAAGTATAGCCATAGGTGGAGATCCGCTTTATATTTGGTGTTCTCAAGCACCTTTACCTAAGGGAATTTTTGAACTTTTACTTTATGGTTTTATTAAAAAAACTCCTGCAAAAATTACTCCTTGTGAAAATGGTATTTTTGTACCTTATGATAGTGATGTGGTTATTGAAGGTTATGTGGATTTAGAAGAGTTTAAAATCGAAGGTCCTTTTGGAGATCATACGGGTTTTTACACTCCTGCTGAACTTTTTCCTGTGATGAAAGTAGAAAAAATTTATGCTAAAAAAGATGCGATCTATCAAGCAACGGTTGTAGGAAAGCCTCCTTTAGAAGATAAGATCATGGGGCTTGGTACTGAAAGAATTTTTTTACCCTTGCTTCAAACTTCAGTACCTGATTTAATTGATTATAATATGCCTGAAAATGGGGTCTTTCATAATCTTATCTTAGCAAAAATCGATGCAAAATATCCCGCTCATGCGCAACAAATTATGCATGCATTTTGGGGAGTAGGGCAAATGAGTTTTGTTAAGCATGCAATTTTTGTGGATAAAAATGCACCTTCTTTGAAAGATTATGATGCTTTAATTCCTTATATGTTAGATCGTTTTAATACAAAGAAAATTTTAATTTCAGAAGGAATTTGTGATCAATTAGATCATGCTTCACCTAATTCTTGTTTTGGGGGTAAAGCAGGACTTGATGCTTGTGAAGAAATACAAGTTGAAGAGCTTGAAATTTTAGAAGATGAAAAATTACTAGAACTTTTTAAAACTAAGGTAGAACTTTTAAATTTAAAGCAATTTTATAAAGAAAGTAAAAGTCCTATAGTTTGTATTTTGCTTGATAAAAAAGAAAAAATCGAACAAAGTTTTGACAAACTTTTAGAATTTAAAAAACATTTTAGGATTTTAGTGTTTTTAGATGCTGAAAATAAGCTTGAAAATTCTTATATGCTTGTTTGGCGTGTGGTAAATAATATAGATGCTAAAAGAGATATTTTTATCAAAGAAGAAAGACTTGGAGTAGATGCAAGTGCTAAAGGTGAAGCTGAGGGTTATTTAAGAGCTTGGCCTAAGCAAACAGATTGCACTAAAAGCGTGATAGAAGATTTGATCTTGCGTAATATTTTAGAAAATAATCCAGATCTTTTTAATAAATTTGAAATTTTTTAAGATAATTGAGATTTATTTTAAAATTTTGGCACAGTTTTTGCTTATTATTTTTTTATTATTGAAAAATAAAATTTTCTTTATAAGTGTTCATAAATTTATAAATTTGTCGATATAAGCTTTTAACTAGCAATAGGAAATTTTAAAAAGGATTTTAAAATGGAAATATCGAAGGCAAATGGGCAAATGGATACAGCTTTGGCAAACATTAGCCAAAGAACAAGTGAGACACAGGCTAGTTTAAACATTCAAACCGATAGAAGTCAAGGCCAAGAAGGCGATGATGGACAGCAACGAGGTGTGAGTGAAAAGTTGGCTGATATTACAAAAAAGTTAAATGAGCAAATGGATTCTCTAGATACCAATGTTCGTTTTGGTTATAGTGATAAAATCGGTTCTATGTATATTAGCGTGACTGAAAAAAGCACTGGAAGGGAAATCCGTCAAATTCCTAGTGAAGAAGCTATGAGATTAGCTGAGTATTTTAGGGATGTGATAGGAATGATATTTGATAAGGAGAGTTAAAAATGGCATTTGGTAGTCTATCTAGTTTAGGATTTGGTTCTGGGGTTTTAACTCAAGATACTATAGATAAATTAAAAGAAGCAGAGCAAAAAGCTCGTATTGATCCTTATACTAAAAAAATTGAAGAAAATACAACCAAACAAAAAGATTTAACAGAAATCAAAACTAAATTACTAAGTTTTCAGACGGCTGTTTCATCATTAGCCGATGCTACGGTTTTTGCGAAAAGAAAAGTTGTAGGAAGTATTAGCGATAATCCTCCAGCAAGTCTTACGGTTAATTCGGGTGTTGCTTTACAAAGCATGAATATCAATGTTACTCAACTTGCACAAAAAGATGTGTATCAAAGTAAAGGATTAGCAAATGACGGTGGTTTTGTTAATGCACAATTAAATGGAACTGCCGATCTTACTTTTTTTTCAAATGGCAAAGAATATACTGTTACGGTAGATAAAAACACAACCTATAGAGATTTAGCTGATAAAATTAATGAAGCTAGTGGAGGAGAGATTGTCGCTAAGATTGTAAACACAGGAGAGAAAGGCACTCCTTACCGCTTAACTTTAACCAGTAAAGAAACAGGCGAAGACAGTGCGATAAGTTTCTATGCGGGAAAAAAAGATTCGAATGGTAAGTATACAAGTGATTCAGAGGCAGAAACAATATTCAAAAATCTTGGATGGGAATTAGATACAACGAGTTCTATTGATCCAGCTAAGGATAAAAAAGGTTATGGTATTAAGGATGCTTCTTTGCATATCCAAACTGCGCAAAATGCAGAATTTACACTTGATGGTATTAAGATGTTTAGATCAAGTAACACTGTTACCGATCTTGGTGTAGGAATGACTTTAACTTTAAATAAAACAGGTGAAATTAATTTTGATGTACAGCAAGATTTTGAAGGTGTGACAAAAGCCATGCAAGATTTGGTGGATGCTTATAATGATTTAGTAACCAATCTTAATGCTGCAACTGACTATAATAGTGAAACTGGAACAAAAGGAACTTTACAAGGCATCAGTGAAGTAAATTCAATACGCTCAAGCATTCTTGCTGATTTGTTTGATTCTCAAGTTGTTGATGGAACTACTGAAGATGCAAATGGTAATAAAGTAAACACTAAGGTTATGCTTTCTATGCAGGATTTTGGCTTAAGTTTAAATGATGCAGGCACTTTGAGTTTTGATTCTTCTAAATTTGAACAAAAAGTTAAAGAAGATCCAGACTCTACTGAAAGTTTTTTTTCAAATATTACTAAATACGAAGACATTAATCACACAGGAGAGGTAATTAAGACAGGAAGTTTAAGTAAATATCTTAATTCCAATGGAGGTAATACTAATGGTTTAGAATTTAAACCAGGAGATTTTACTATAGTTTTTAATAATCAAACATATGATTTATCTAAAAATTCTGATGGTACTAATTTTAAATTAACAGGGAAAACAGAGGAAGAATTGCTTCAAAATTTAGCTAATCATATAAACAGTAAAGGTATTGAAGGCTTAAAAGTTAAGGTTGAATCCTATAATCAAAACAATGTTACAGGGTTTAGGTTGAATTTTAGTGGAGATGGTAGCTCGGATTTTTCAATCAAAGGAGATGCTAACATTCTCAAGGAATTAGGTTTGTCTGACGTAAATATAACCTCTAAGCCTATAGAAGGTAAAGGTATTTTTTCAAAATTAAAAGCCACGTTGCAAGAGATGACTGGAAAAGATGGTTCAATTACAAAATATGATGAGAGTTTGACAAATGATATTAAATCATTAAATACCTCTAAAGACTCGACTCAGGCTATGATTGATACAAGATATGATACAATGGCGAATCAATGGTTGCAATATGAGAGTATTTTAAATAAACTCAATCAACAGCTAAATACTGTGACTAATATGATTAATGCGGCAAACAATTCTAATAATTAAGGATAAAAAGATGCAAAATAATTTAGCCTATAATGCTTATTCTCAAAATCAAGTGGGGATAGAGTCCCCGCAAAAACTTATTGAAATGCTTTATGAGGGAATTTTGCGTTTTTGTGCAAGAGCTAAAGTAGCCATAAGAAATGAAGATATAGAACAAAGAGTGTATTTTGTAAAAAGAACCACGGCTATTTTTATAGAGCTTATTAATACTTTAAACTATGAAAAAGGCGGAGAAGTGGCACATTATTTAAGCGGGCTTTATACAAGAGAAATTCAACTTTTATCTTTGGCAAATTTAGAAAATAACGAAGATAGAATCAATGAAGTTATAAATGTAACCAAAGGTTTACTAGAAGCTTGGAGAGAAGTGCATAACAATGAAACAGTGGCTCAGTGATTTTAAACTTGCATTAATCCAAGAAGATGTCAATAAACTTGAAAATTTACTTGATGAACTTGATATGAAAGCTTTTATTAAAAATTTAGCCAAAGAATCGCCTTCAGAAGATTTTTTAAAAGAAAATGCAAATGATGTATTTTATCAAGTTCAAGCTCTTTTGCAAGAAGCTGTTATACTGATTGAACAAAAGAAAAAAACAAAAGCTGTTGAAATTCAAAAATTTCAAAAAGCGTTGACATATTTTAAATCTTAAAAAAGCATAGCGATAAGCCGAGTTCTGTCTAGAATGCTCATTTATCTAGTTTTGTTTTTGCAAACAAAATCAAGCGAAGGGTTAAAACAAAGACCTTAACCATCCCTTCTTGCTGCACATTGGGTTTACATAGCCGAAATTGTTGCCAAAATCGCTGGTAAGCTTTTACCTCACCGTTTCACCTTTTCCACTTTTGTGGTAGTTTTCTTTCTGTTGCACTGTCCCTTAGGTCGCCCTAGCCATCTGTTAGATGGAATGTTTGTCTTTTGCAGCTCGGACTTTCCTCTTCTTTTTTTAAAGAAGCGAGCATTTACTATGCTTTAAAGCTAAATTCTAACAAAAAAATGCTTATTTTATTATCAATTATATTGTGATATCAAATAATTTTTGTTAGAATTATAATTTATTTTTAATATAAAAGGAAAATTATGGCATCTTATTCAATGGGTGATTTAAAAAAAGGGCTTAAAATCGAAATCGATGGAATTCCTTTTAAAATAGTTGAATATCAACATGTAAAACCAGGAAAAGGTCCTGCTTTTGTGCGTATAAAAATCAAATCTTTTATTGATGGTAAGGTTTTAGAAAAAACTTTTCACGCAGGAGATAAATGCGAAGCTCCAAATTTGGAAGAAAAAACTATGCAGTATCTTTATGATGATGGAGAAAATTGTCAATTTATGGATACAGAATCTTATGAGCAAGTTGCAATCAGTGATGAAGATGTAGGCGAAGCAAAAAAATGGATGCTTGATGGTATGATGGTGGATGTACTTTTTCACAACGGCAAGGCTATTGGCGTGGAAGTTCCGCAAGTTGTAGAACTTAAGATTGTAGAAACAGCTCCAAATTTTAAAGGCGATACTCAAGGTTCAAACAAAAAACCTGCTACACTTGAAACAGGTGCAGTTGTGCAAATTCCTTTCCATGTTTTAGAGGGTGAAGTTATACGCGTTGATACAGTGCGCGGAGAATATATCGAAAGAGCTAATAAATAAAATTTTTACGCGTACAGATTTTTTTAAGCGCGTTTGATTTTATCGCAAAAAATAAATATCAAATTCAGCAAGTTTGTATAAATTAAGATATTTATGTAAGATTTTAAAATATATTATTTCAGCTTTTAATGCATGCAAGCTTAAAAGCTGAATTTAAAGAATTATTTACTTGTCAATTTTACTCTAAAAATGTATTTTGCAATGTATTTAAAATATTTTCTTAAATAAGCCCTATGAATAACAAAACCTCCTAAAAGTCCTAAAAGACTGCCTATGATAATATCTTGTAAGCGAGCGTGTATTAACATATCAACACTTAAGTTTCCAAAAGAAGCCGCCTCGGCCAAATAGGTCACATAAGGTGTAAGAAAAATGACAGCTAAGGCATAGTTTCTAACTACTAAAAATTCAATTATAAAGGCTAAAAACATCATTAAAAAGATAAATTCTAAAGGAGTGAATTTAATTCTTAAAAGCCACCATGCAAATAAAATTCCAACTGTTGTTCCAAGAATGCGTTGAAGTTGTTTTATCCAAACTGAATTTAAATTAGTCCCTTGTAAGATAACCGTTGTGCTAACTGCAACCCAATAACTTCGATCAAGTTCTAAAAATGTTCCTAAAAACACAGCAAAGCCAACAAAAAAAGCAATAATTATAGAATCCACAAAGATAACATCAAAACCTAAATTTCCATTTTTTAAAACGGGTTTGGGTGGAGAATTTTTAAAAATATAAATGACAGATACAGAGTATAAAAAAGCAGTTATATTAGCAATGATACCGCCTATACAGATTAGTCCCACTAGAAAAATATAATCTTTTGGCGGAAAAGGAAAAAATGAAGCTAGTAAACAGGAAAAAACGAAGAAAAAATATCCTGGCGCGCCTATATTATAATAGCGTATCAAAATAGAGCTAGCCATAGCTACTAAGCCAACTACAAGCGGAGAGAATGCAGGAAAAAAATGCGTGCAAAGTCCTATTAAAAAAGACAAACACAAACCAAAAGAGCAGCACATTGTAACAGCCATTCTATGATACATAGGTGTATTGGTTGTATAAACAAAAGCCATGATTCCTATTATAGCAATTAATCCTAAGTCCATACGATCATAATATGCAGCAATACTAAGCGCAAATCCAACTGCTAAGGCAAAGAAAAAAGGCATTTGCCAAACTCTTTCGGTTGGATTAAGTTGTATGATTTCTTTACATTGTTGTTTTAAAATTTTTCTTTTACTCATTTTCTTATCTGTCCTTCTCCACTGATTAAGTATTTATAGGTGCAAATATCTTCAACTCCCATAGGACCTCTTGCATGAAGTTTGCTTGTGGAAATTCCTACCTCTCCACCAAAGCCAAATTCACCCCCATCACTAAAACGAGTCGAGGCATTGACATAAATACAAGATGAGCGTAGAAGGCGTTGAAATTTGCCTATGTTTAAAGCATTGTTTGAGATTATGGTTTCAGAGTGTAAAGAGCTGTGTTGGTTGATATGCTCTATAGCCTCATCACAATCTTTTACCGATTTTATACTGATAGCATAATCAAGCCATTCTGTATCAAAAGTGCTTTCATCAGCCTTTGAAATTTCTAATTTTGAGTTTTTAAAATGTTCTAAGATATTTTCATGTGCGTGAATTTTTACCTTAAATTTTTCAAATTCAGGGATTAAAAGCTTTATAAAATCTTTAGCAATTTTTTCATGGATTAAAAGGGTTTCTAGAGCATTACAAACGCTTACTCTTTGGCATTTTGCATTAAGGATGATTTCTAAAGCCATATTTAAATTTGCACTCTCATCCACAAAAGCATGACATAAGCCTTTATCTTGTTTAATGAGTGGAATTTTTGTATGACTAGCAATTTCTTGTATCATGTTTGAACTTCCACGAGGGATGATCACATCAACCAAATCATCAAAAGCTAAAATTTGCATGATTTCATTTCTTTCATAAAACATAGCAAAACAATCTTGCAAATTAAACTCTTCTAACACTTTATAAACAAGATCAAATATGGCCGAATTTGTAAATTTTGCCTCACTGCCTCCTTTAAGTACGCAAGCATTGGAGCTTTTTATCATTAAAGCGATGATTTCAGCACTTAGGCTTGGTCTTGCTTCATAAATCACACTGATTAATCCTATAGGAATGCTGATTTTTTCTATCTTTAAGCCCGCATAATTAACCCAGCCTTTAGAAATTTTACCTATAGGATCTTCTAAATAAGCAATCTTTTCCAAAGCATCGCAAAGAGAAAAAATGCGTTTTTCATCTAGCAAAAGTCTATCTCGCATTGCTCCGCTTTTGGTAAAATTTGTCATGTCTTTTTCATTGGCTTCTAATATGATTTTAAAATTCTCTCTTAAAGCACAAGCTAATTTCAATATAATATTTTCTTTATCCTTGGGAGTTAAATTGAGCAGTTTTTGAGAATTTTTCTTAATATTTTCAAGTAAATTTCGCATTTTTAATCCTTTATTTACAAAAAACTTGATAAATTATACAAAAAATTTTAGAATTGAAAGGTAAATTTGAATGAAAAAAGTAGATTTAATTGTAGTAGGTGCAGGGCCGACAGGAATTGGTTGTGCGGTTGAAGCTAAGCTTAAAAATAAAGAAGTTTTGGTATTAGAAAAATCAAACAATATTTGTCAAACTTTGATGCAGTTTTATAAAGATGGCAAAAGGGTTGATATGGCTTATAAGGGTTGTGAAGGCACAAATCACGGACATGTTCCTTTTCAAGATGGAACCAAAGAAAGCACTATAGAGACTTTTCAAAATGCTTTAAATGAGCATAAAATAGAAGTTGAGTTTGGCTCTGAGGTAGAGAGTGTGAAAAATGAAAATGGAGTATTTTTAGTAAGTACAGGCAAGGGTGTTTATGAGTGTAAAAATATCATCGTAGCTATAGGTAGAATGGGTAAGCCTAATAAGCCTGATTATAAACTTCCTGGAACTTTAACAAAGATTATTAATTTCAATGCTAATTCTGTTTTAGGTGATGAAAAAATCCTTGTTGTAGGAGGTGGAAATTCAGCTGCAGAGTATGCAGTAGATTTAGCTAATTCTAATAAAGTAAGCCTTTGTTATCGCAAGAAAGAATTTACAAGATTAAACGATATCAATCTTAAAGATATTCACGAAGCTGGAAATTCAGGCAAAGTAGAATTAAAACTCGGTATAGATATAGAAGAACTTGAGGATGATAATGGTAAAGCTAAGGTGAAATTTAACGATGGCAGCAACGAAACTTATGATAGAATCATTTATGCTATCGGTGGTTCTACTCCTCTTGATTTTTTACAAAAATGCGGAATCAATGTCGATGATAAAGGAGTTCCTTTAATGGATGAAAATAAACAAAGCAATGTAAAAGGTATTTTCGTAGCAGGGGATATCGCAACTAAAAATGGCGCAAGCATAGTAACAGGCTTAAATGACGCTGTAAAGATACTTGCCGTAATTTAATCAAATTTGGCCCTTGGGCTGAATTTGACTTATTAAACTTTCAATATTATAATTTCTTTATTATATTTTAATTTTTAAATATTATCATGCAAACACAAGATAAAAACAATAAAAAAATCATACCGATAGAAACCTATCGCTTAGCTTTCTACATACTAGGACTTCAAACACTCTATTAGCTCCTTTTAAGATATTTGTATTGTTAAATATTTTAAAGGATTTTTTATGTCAAATATTTTTAGCACCTTAAGCCCTTTTAGGCTTTTTGTTAAATGTGCTGTGCCTAATGTAATAAGCATGGCATTTATTTCTTTTTATTATATTGTTGATGGAATTTTTGTTGGAAAATATCTAGGAAATGACGCTTTAGCAGCTTTGGCCTTGATTATTCCTTTTATTATGATATCTTTTGCTTTGGCTGATATGATAGCCATTGGTTCAGCTGTGCAAATTTCTATGCATTTAGGACTTGGGAAGAAACATTTAGCTAGAAAAATCTTTAGTTCTAGTATGTTAATTATCTTCCTTATTTCATGCTTGGTAGGTATTTTAGAATATCTTTTAAGTCCTGTTTTGATCGATTTTTTAGATGTAAATGAAGATATCAAATCAATGGCAAAAGAGTGTATGCTTGTATTTGCTTTGTTCGCCCCCTTTACTATGTGTTCTTTTGCTTTGGATAATTATCTTAGAATTTGCGGAAAAACAACTTATAGTATGACAATGAATGTGATTATAGCATTGAGTAATATAGTGCTTGATTATATTTTCATCGTTGTGTTGGGTTGGGGCTTGTTTTCAGCAGCTCTTGCGACTTGCTTGGGGCTTATGCTAGGCGGTATTTTTGGAATTTTTCCTTTTTTATTTCAGAATTTAGAGCTTAAATTTTCAAGTTTGTATATGAATATGAAGATTTTTAAAAACATAGTTTATAATAGAAGCAGTGAATTTTTTGGCAATATCTCGGGTTCTTTATATGGTATATTTGCTAATTTAGTTTTGTTAAAAATTTCAGGCACTCAAGCAGTTGCCGCTTTTTCTATCGTTTCGTATATTGATAATTTTATCATTATGCTTATTATCGCTATGGGTGATGCGATGCAACCTGCATTAAGTTATAATTATGCTAAAAAAGATTTTTCAAGGATTAAAGATATTTTAAAGGTAATGTTTTTTGCAGGTGCGATTTTATCTTTATTGTCTGTTGCAATGATATTTGTTTTGGGTAAGGATTTAGTAGGATTATTTACTCAAGAAAATGATCAAGAATTTATCATTTTTGCTTATATGGCTTTGATGTTGTTTTCTTTTAATTATCTTTTTGCGTGGTTTAATGTTTTAAGTGGTTCTTTTTTAACAGCGAGCAATAAAGCGAGTTTTTCTTTGATTTTAAGCTTGAGTCAAAATCTTTTTATTCCTTTATGTTTTCTTTTGATTTTATCTTCTATCATGGGCTTAAAAGGAGTGTGGCTTAGTCCATTTTTTGCTGAATTTTGTGTTTTGGTTTTAGCTTGTATTTTTGTTAGAAAAGTCTTTAAGAAACTATCGTTTTTATAAGGATAGTTTCTTTGGATTGATTTTAGAATTTATATCCTACACCTGCAAGTAAGATGTGATATGTTTCATCGTAAAAATCTATATCGCTATTTCTTTTTTCTAAGCCATAATTTGTAAAACCATAAAGTGAGTTATAGCCTAAGAATTGATTTTTTACGAGCTTGAGATTGAATTTTGTAATGCTACCATCTTGTTTTTGGTTAAAAATAGGATCGGTGCCATCTGTTTTGTATTGATTTAAGCTTAGGCTTGGAGTTAGGATATAATTTCTTGCAAAAACCAGATGTGTTCCTATTTTAAAGCCATATCTTGAGTAGCTTTGAGCCTTTCCATCAGCATCATTATAATCATAGTTTAAGCCTAAATTTAATAAAGAATAATTATAGCTTAATTCTAACTCATGATAATTTCCCTCTCGTTTAAGAGAAGCAAATTCTATACTTTCTTTATCTAATTTATTTTTTGCAAAAACATAAGAAGCGTTGAATTTTCCAAAATCACTTTCATAAAGTTGTGAAATTCTAAAGCCGTATTTACTTACATCGGTTTCTTCACGATTGCCTATAAAATAAGGATTAGCATAAGCTTTTTCTCTTAAAGATGAAATGAAAGAAAAAGAAGTGCTAAAGCGTTCTAAATAAGCTCTTTCATAACCCAAAGCAATACCGCTTAAATCCCTTCCGTTGTAGTTTTTAAGAAATACTCTATCATTATCGATTAAATTGCCATAATAAAGCTCAAGACCTATAAAAGGGATAGCAGCTGTATCAGAATTATCGGCATTGTATCCGCTTAGATAGTCACTATTTGCTAGAGGTGAGATATTGCTCTTAACATCTCTTACACCTACTCCTAGGCTTAAATTTCCGCTAAGACCACTTTGAAATTCTATGGATGAAGCTTGACTTACAAATAAAGAGGCCAAAGCAAAAGAAAATAAGGTTTTTTTCAAGATAAACTCCTTGATAGTTTTTATAATTAGAAATTTTATTGTAACTAATATTACTTTAATTTTTTATAAAAAGCTTATGTGAATTTTTAGATTCTTTTAGATAAAATCTTTCAATAAATTTTACTTAAAAAAGGAAAATAGGTGCAGCAAGAGCATTTTGATTTGGATTTAGAACGTGCAATCTTAAGTAGTTGTATTATGAGTGAGGATGCTTATTCTAGTATAGCAGGAGATATAGAACCTAAGGATTTTAGTCTTAAAGCTCATCAGGATGTTTTTAAAGCTATTATTGCTTGCGTGAATGCTGGAGAGCCTATATCGATTAGCTTTTTAAAAAAGCATAAAAAAATAGACGAGCAAATTTTAACCGAGATTATCGCAACTCCTTCGATAATAGATCTTCCCGCTTACGTCAATGAACTTCGCGAAAAGTCGATTAAAAGACAGCTTTTAAGCTTTGCCCATCTTTTGCCAACAAGGATCAATGATAATCGCGCAGTCAGTGAAATTTCTGATGAAATCGGCAAGGAAATTTTTAACATCACCAATCGTGTAAACACCAACGATATCAAAGATATAGAAATAGTCTTAAGTGAGCTTTTGGAAGAATTTAAAAAACAAAAAAGCCTTGAAAACAAATCCGTGATAGGACTTGATACAGGATTTGAAGATCTAAATACTATGACTAAGGGTTTTAAAGGCGGGGAGCTTATCATCATCGCAGCGCGCCCAGGTATGGGAAAAACAACTTTGTGCTTAAATTTTATAGAAAAGGTTTTAAGACAGGATAAAGGAGTGGTGATGTTTTCGCTTGAAATGCCTGCTGCTCAAATCATGCAAAGAATGCTTTCGGCAAAAACTTCCATTCCTTTGCAAAAAATCTTGACTGCGGATTTAAATGATAACGAATGGGAACGCATTGGCGATGCTTGCAATTATTATTCTAAAAAGAAATTATTTATCTATGATAGTGGTTATGCGACTATTACAGATGTAAGAGCGATTTTAAGGCGCTTAAAGGCTCAAGAAGAAAGTATAGGGCTTTGCGTGATCGACTATATAGGGCTTATGATGAGTAATTCTAATTTTAATGATAGACATTTGCAAGTCAGCGAAATTTCAAGAGGGCTTAAGCTTTTAGCAAGGGAGCTTGATATGCCTATCATCGCGCTTTCACAGCTCAATCGTTCTTTAGAACAGCGTGCAAACAAGCGTCCTATGATGAGTGATTTACGTGAAAGTGGGGCTATAGAGCAGGATGCGGATACGATTTTGTTTGTATATCGTGATGAGGTTTATAGGGAACAAGATGAAAAAGAGCGTGAAAATAAAGCGAAAGCCGAAGGCAAGCCTTATCAAAGAAATTTCATTCCTAATCCTATGCAAGAAAATGCTGAAATTTTAGTC
This sequence comes from Campylobacter sp. JH23, assembly GCF_017846595.1. Lineage (NCBI taxonomy): Bacteria > Pseudomonadati > Campylobacterota > Epsilonproteobacteria > Campylobacterales > Campylobacteraceae > Campylobacter > Campylobacter sp. JH23. The sequence goes on from NZ_JAEQBP010000003.1 coordinate 123,818, forward strand.
GGCAAAAATAGAAATGGTCCTGTAGGGGTTGTCGAGGTTTTATTTTTAAAAGAAAAATCTTGTTTTGTGGATAAGCCACGATTTGAGAGTGTTGAATTTCAGGAGTAGGGATTAACTCTATAGGTCGAGCTTAATTTGCCATAAAGAAATTTAGAAAGAGAACAAAGTCAAAAGTCTAAACTAAATCAATAATAACTAAAGTCCAAAATACCCATAAACAAGCGGTTTTAATAAGAGGCATTCAAGATAAAAGCCCATTGTGTATTATGCTTAAAACGCCTTCTCCACTTTCAACCCCAAAAGCTAAATTTGGAGCAAGAAAAATTAAAAAAATAATCGCTAGTTTATTTCCATTTAAGAGCGTCTTTGTTGTAATTTTCATTTTTTCCAATTCCGTAAGGAACACGATTGTCGGTTTGCATTTCAACTGCCCATTTTGCATTAGAACAATCCCTTTGTTGAGTTTCATTCATTTTCTCCATTTTTTTACATTCTGCAACTCTAGCTTTAGCCTCATCTAAGTGTGCTTTATAATAATCGCTTGTTTTTGCTTTATCTCCACAACCTGCTAAAAAAGCCAAAGCGCCTAAACCAATTAACTTACTAAAATAAAATGTTTCATTGTTCTTCTCCTTGATTTGATATAGAAACAAAATATTTTAGCATTATTTTATTTCTATTTAAGAGCGTCTGAGTTTGATTTACTTCAAGTTTTTTTAATACAACCTGCATCTTTTATAAATTTATCCATTTTTACCTGTTGCATTATTCTTTGATTGCTAAGTAATGAGTAGATATGTTATTTTAATCTATAATAAGTGATTTTGATTTTTTGAGTGGTTTTTACAGTCTGCAATTTTTCATCAGGGTTTTGTTTAAGTTTTGCAATGAGTGTGGCTTTGTTTTAGAAAACTTTATATTGAAGTTTTAATTGTTGTTATGTATCATTAAATTTTTATCATAAAGAATTTTTAAAAAAGAGATTAAATTCTACTTTAGATTTGGAGTGTTAAATAAGTAAAGTATTTGTTTAAAATATTATTTGTTAATTGAATAAGTTTGATTTGTTTTTGGATTATATATGAAATAATTAAAGTAATGGTGGATTTAGCAGGACTCGAACCTGCGACCAACCGGTTATGAGCCGGTTGCTCTAACCAACTGAGCTATAAATCCGCCTTAATTTTTAAAGATAAAATTATATCTTATTTTTGCTTAAAATTATTTTATTTATTTTTATTGTCTACCCAAAAGTATCTAAAGGTAATCAAATGCTGTAAAATTCCAAAGAAAATCATAAAAATCGTAAAAGAACTTCCACCATAGCTAAAAAAAGGCAAAGGGATACCAACAACAGGCGCAAACCCTATAGTCATCGAAATATTTACCGCAGCATAAATAAAAATAAACAATGCTACGCAGTTTATAGCAACTCTAGCAAAATAATCATCCTTAAGCTTTTGATTTAAGCTTAGTAAATGAAAGATGAGTAGAGTATAAAGTAAAATCAATACAAATCCCCCCAAAAAGCCAAATCTTTCTATAAGATATGCAAAGATAAAATCACTTGTAGAGATAGGCAAAAAGTTAAAATGCGTTTGTGTAGCTTCATCTTGAGATTTTCCTATAAGGCCGCCATTGCCTATGGCTATCATGGATTGTGCGACTTGATAGCTTGGTTTTTCGGAGATAAAATCATGAATTCTTTGTTTTTGGTAGGGCTTTAACAAATGCGTATAAATGATGGGAGAGCTTATACCGATGGCGATGATGATACTAAGCCAAATTTTATAATGCACACCCATGATAAAAAGCACGCCAAAACCTACGATTAAAAGCACCATAGCACTTCCTAAATCAGGCTCTTGAGCGATCAATAAAAAAGGCAAAATGATAAAAAAACTAAGCTTTAGAAATTGTTTTAGTTTATAGCCATTTTTAGGCGGTGGATCTTGATAGATGAGATAAGCAAGCATTAAAATAAAACTAGGTTTAAAAATTTCAGAGGGCTGGATGGTAAAATGAGTAAAAGGAATTTCAAGCCATCTTTTAGCACCCAACTTTTCAACACCAAAAATATCTGTACTTAAAAGCAAAAAGATATTGACCCAATAAGCTATGGGTATAAGCCACATCAGTTTGCGAATAGGCAATAAAAAGAATACGCTAAATGCGGCAATTCCTACACAGGCATAGACAAATTGTTTTTCGGCTAAAAAAGCATTGGCTTCAAAGATTAAAAAAAACGAAATTAAAATAATAGGTACAAACAAAATAGGTTGCATATAATCAAAATGTGTTAAAATTCTTCTATCAGGTATAAACAAAATTTGCCTTCAATTTGTAGTATTAAAATATAATTATAAAATAAAACTCTAAATTATATAAAATTTTATAAGGAAAAAATGCAAACTTTTTTGGTTGATGAACCTTCAAGGCTCGATATTTTTTTAGCTAAAAATCTTCAGCAAAGTCGCAATCAAATAGCCTCGATGATAGAAAAAAACTGCGTTTGGGTTAATGATAAAATTCAAAATAAAAATTCATTCAAGTTAAAAGTCGGAGATAAACTTGTTTTAAATTTGCCACTTGTAGAGGAAGCTAAGCCTAAATTTGATATAGATTTTGATATAGAAATTTTATACGAAGATGAGGATTTGTTGGTTTTAAATAAACCTTCAAATTTGGTTGTTCATGGAGCAAAAAGTGTTAGGAGTGCGACTTTGGTGGATTGGCTTATAGAAAAACAATACACCCTTTCTACCTTAGGCGGAGAAGTGCGCGCAGGGCTTGTTCATAGGCTTGATAAGGAAACAAGCGGAGCTATATTGATAGCAAAAAATAATTTTACTCATCAAAAGCTTAGTGAGCAGCTTAGTGATAAAACTATGGGAAGAATTTATCTTGCGTTAATTGATTTGCCACTAAAAGAGGATAAAATTATCATAGATAAAGCTTTGATTCGATCCAGTGCTAATGCTATTAAAAAAATAGTTACAAATAGCTTTGTTAAGGGTTCTAAGGAGGCTAAAAGTGCTTTTGTTAACTTGGCAAAAAGCGAGGAAGTGAGTCTTATTGGGGCTAAGCTTTTTACGGGTAGAACGCATCAAATTAGAGCACATTTAGCTAGCATAAATCGTCATATTTTAGGAGATGAATTATATGGCTATAGGGGGAAATACGAGTGTAGGATTATGCTGCATGCGTATTTTTTGTATTTCATTCATCCTAGAAATGGAGAAAAAATATTTATCCAAGCTCCATTAATGGACGATTTTAAACAAATTTTAGAAAAAAAATTTATTTTAGGAGAGCTTAATGAAAAAATTTCACTTGAGTCTTTGCTTGGGTGCTTTGACTCTTTTATTTAGTGCTTGCAGTGTTTCGCAACTTTCTAATATAGGTTCAAATAAAGAACTTTTAGTCAATGAAAGCTTGCCAAAGATTAACAATCTTAAAAGTCTTAGTGATATTAGCAATATAGCGTTTGAATGGGATCCTTTATATGATGATAATATCAAAGGATTTTATTTATATCGCTCAAATGATGCAAATCCTGAATTTAAACTTGTAGGAACGATTAAAAATAAATTTCAAACCCATTATGTAGATGTTAAGCTTGAGCCAAATACAAAATATTACTATATGATGAGAAGTTTTAATGATCAAGGTCATATTTCAGAAGATGGAAAGGTGATTGAAGTAAAAACTATGCCAAGATTAGAGGCTATTCCTTTTGCACAAGCTATCACCAATCTACCAAGCCGAATTAAATTGATTTGGCGTCCACATCCAGATCCAAGAGTTGCTTCTTATATCATAGAAAGAGCTAAGGCAGATGGACAAGAATTTAAAAAAATTGCCGAGGTGAAAAATCGCTTGAATGCTGAATTTATAGATGAGGATTTAAAACCGGAGGAGAGTTTTAATTATAGAATTATTGCTGTTGGATTTGATGGGGTGCAAAGCCAGCCAAGTTCTATTTTAAATTCTACAAGCAAGGCCTTACCTCCTCAAGTTGAGCATTTAAATGCGAGCTTAGATGGAGCCAATAAAGTAGTTTTGACATGGGACGCTCCTAAATACAAAGATTTTTCGTATTATAAAGTTTATTCTACAAGTTCAAGTTTTCTTCCTTACACTCTTTTGGCTAAAACCGAGCAAAATTCTTATGAAGATATAGTTGAAGGTGCTGCAAAGAGTAAATACTATAAAGTAACCATGGTAGATATAGACGAGCTTGAAAGTCCTATGCCTAAAGATGGGGTAGAGGGTAAAACTTTAGGAATTCCATCTTCTCCTAGTATTATTTTGGCTCAAAGTACGAGTGATGGTATTGATTTAGAATGGGTGGATAATGACTCAAGAGCGGTTGAATACGAAGTTAGACGCTATGGCGGTGATCAAAATGCTATTTTTAAGGGTGTAAAAGAAAAAAGATTAAAAGATATTAAAGCTTTACCGGGTGTAGAATATAGCTATGAAGTGATAGCGATTGATTCTGTTGGTCTTCGTTCAGAGCCTTCAAAGAAAGTTAAGGCGAAGCAATAGTGCCAAATTTTAAAACTAGAAAACTTAAAGAAATCATTCTACCCTTTGAAAAAGATGGGATAGAATTTGTGTGGATGGCACATAATGATAATGTGAATTTAATCTACACAAGGGTCGAGGAAGAAAGCTTTTTTCTACAGATTAAAAAAGGAGAAAATGAATTTGTAGTTAAGGTAGATAAGCATACCAAACCTTCTAAAATAGCCTATTTACATAAGGCTTTATATATTTTTAAGCAATATTTTTGCGAGGATGTTATCAGCGAGGCTTTTGGTATAAAAAATAATGCTTTAGCCGAAAAAACTCCTTTGATTGCTAATGATTTTGAAGAAGTTTTAGAAAGACTTGAGGGAAAAATTTACATCGAAATTGGTTTTGGTTCAGGAAGACATTTTCTTTACCAAGCTAAAAACAACCCTCAAATTTTAATCCTTGGGATAGAAATTTATAATCCAGCCATCACGCAGGTAGCCAAGCTTGCACGCGCTCAAGGTATTGATAATATCTTATTAGTTCAAAGTGATGCTAGACTTTTGTTGAGTGTTCTTCGGTCTGATTCTATAGAAAAAATTTTCCTACATTTCCCAGTTCCTTGGGATAAAAAGCCTCATCGCCGTGTTGTTTCTAAAGCATTTTGCAAAGAATGTGCAAGAGTGCTTACAACCCAAGGGGTTTTTGAGCTTAGAACGGATAGTTATGAGTATTTTGACTTTACTTTTAAGGAATTTTTAGAATTCTCATCACCGCAATTTAGCATTAGAAAAAATGAAAATTTAGAAATTTCTAGCAAATACGAAGATAGATGGAAAAGACAAGAAAAAGATATTTATGATCTTTGGGTGTGGAATTTAGATAAAGAAGAAAAGAATGTTTTATCAGAAGAATTTGATTTTTCAGATATACATTTAAGTAAAAATGATCTGATGCTTTTAGAGAAAAATTTTGAAAATTTTACTTTAAAAAAAGAGGATTTCTTTTTGCATTTTGAAAATATTTATAAGCAAGGGGAAAGTTTATTATTAAAAATAGCTTTTGGTGCTTTTAATAAGCCTGAGCATTGTTATTTACATATAGGAGAGGCGATTAGTTTTGTTTTTAAAGAGCCTTTTAAGATACAAGAAAATTTAAAAGCTATAAAAGAGCTTAAGAAAAGTGTTAAATTTCACTTTAATATGAAACATTTTCTTGAAAATTAAGCAAAAATAAAGCATAATTTACGAATTTTGAAATTCAAAGAGGATGGGATGTCAAATTTAATTCAAGCGCATAAACTTTCTTTAGGTTATGATGAATTGGTTATTAAAGAAGCCAGTTTCACTTTTAAAGATGATGATTTTGTTTTTATTACAGGTAAAAGTGGAAGTGGAAAAAGCACTCTTTTAAAATCTTTTTACGGGGACTTAGAACTCCTTTCAGGGCAGCTTGAAGTATGTGGATCTTTCATGCGAAAGATTGGAAATTCAGAGCTTTTAAAATTGCGTCAGCAAATTGGTATTATTTTTCAAGATTATAGACTTATACAAGAATACAGCGTAGAAAAAAATGTGATGCTTCCTCTTATGATTAAAGGTTATAGTAAAAAAGTTTGTCATGATCAAGCAAGTAAGCTTTTAAAGCATGTAAATTTGACATTTAAAGCGGATAAATTGCCCAATCAACTAAGCGGAGGAGAGCAACAAAGAGTAGCTATGGCTAGAGCTTTAGCACACAATCCTAAGCTTTTGCTTTGCGATGAGCCTACAGGAAATTTAGATGAGTATTCTTCAGATATCATTTGGACACTTTTAAAATCAGCTAGAGAGCTTTTAGGTACTTGTGTTGTAGTGGTTACGCATAGAATTCCGAGCAATTTAAGACTGAATTATCGTCGTTTTAATATAGAAAATGGAAATATGAATGAAATTTTTTAAAACCCACTTATCTTTGATTTTGCCTTTGCTTTTTATGATGTTTGCTTTTGAGTTTATTTTACTTACAAATGCTACTTTAAGACATTATGAAGAGCTTGTCAATAAGGACTATAATATCATCGTTGCAAGCTCTGCTGAGCTTGATAAGAATGTTATCAAAACCAAACTTTCTTCCTTTTCTAGTTTGGAGCCATTAGATCCTAAAGATTTGATAGATCGTTTAAAAAACGATATTTCTGATAAAAATTTAAAAGTTTTACGAGATTCTTTACCTAAATTTTATAGCATCAAGCTTGATTATTTGCCTACACAAAATGAGCTTAATACCATTAAAAACCAGCTTTTAAGCATACCAAGTATTAGTAAGGTCGAGACTTTTGCTAAAACGCATGATAAGGTTTATTCTTTGCTTGTTTTGATGAAATTTGTATTTTGGTTGTTTTTATTTATCATTATCTTGCTTTCTTTTGTTTTGTTTTTAAAACAAATGAGAATTTGGCTTTTTGAACACACTGAACGCGTAGAGATTATGTGTTTGTTTGGTGCGCCTTTTTGGTTTAGATCTTTTATGCTATATAAGATTGTGGTTTTGGATTGTTTTATTGCTTTTATTATTTTATTTGTATTTTTTACACAAATTTATAATCTTTCTATAGTCCAAGATAGCCTAAAAGCGGTTGATATTATCTTGCCTCCTATTAATTTTATCGTGCATTTGGGCGTGATTTTTTTAGTGACTTTGTTTATATGTTTATTCTGTGTAAATTCGGTGATGTTTAGGGTGAAAAAATGAGAAAAATTCTAATTTTTCTTTGTTTTTTTTTATTGTCCAATGAAATGCATGCTAATGCCATTAGTGAAAAAACTAAGAATTTAGAAGAAAATAAACGCATTCAAGAGCAGGTAAATAAAAAGCTTGAAGATTTAGCCAATGATATATTAAGTGGAGAAAAGAGCTTGAAAGAGTTAAGTGCTCAAATTGAAACTCTTAATTCTCAAACTCTCAAGCTTGAAGCTCGAGCCAAGGCACAAAATAAAGACTTAAATTTACTCACAAGTCAAAACACAGATCTTTTGAAAAATAAAGCCAATATGGAAGGCAAACTTATAGCCTTGATGGCTAAGGATTTTGCCTATGATTTGCCTATACCGCAAGGTTATGTTGAAAGCAAGGAAAGTTTTATGGCTTTTGAGGTTTTGGGTGGCTTGGATAAAATTTTGCAAGATGAAATTTTTAAACTTTCTAAGGATTATGAAGATATAAGTAAATTAATCGATGATAAGCAAGAACAAATTAAAAAAATTAATGAAGATTTAAAAGATTACAATACCCAATTAGCAAAACTTCAAAATTTAAGACAAAAGCAAGTCAGTGAGATTAAAAAACAAAAAACCGATCGGGCAATTTATGCTAAAAAACTTGAGAATTTGCAAGATCAGCAAGATGAATTAAGAAAAACCTTAAATCAATTAAAAATTATAGAAAGCAAGCAAGAGGATAAAAAACAAAGTCAAAAAACTGCCAGCGATAGCAAAATTGTCAATAATACTCAAAAAATTCGCCAAATTGGATCTAGCTACCAAGGAAGCTCTACTAAGCGTTATACAGGTAAAAAAACTATAGCCCCTTTAGAATCGTTTACCGTAAAACAAAAATTTGGAAATTATATCGATCCTGTTTATAATATTAAAATTTTCAATGAAAATGTTGTTTTAAGAAGCAATAAAGCCGATGCTGTAGTGAAAAGTGTTTTAGATGGAAAGATAGTTTTTGCCAAAGATACAAGTATGCTAGCAAGAGTTGTGATAGTCGAACATGATAATGGAATTCATACTATTTATGCACACTTAGATAAGATAGCACCTAATATCAAAGTCGGTAAAAATGTAAAAAAAGGTGCGGTAGTGGGTAGGATAAAAAATGATTTAACTTTTGAAGTAACACAAAAGAATTTTCATATCAATCCTTTAGAACTTATTAGTTTAAATTAGCTAATTTTAATGCAATTTTCAATATAATTTCAAGTTGATTAAGGAGAAAAAATGCAAGAGAGAAAAAGAGTTTTAGTAAAATTTTCAGGAGAAGCTTTAGCCGGAGAAAATGGTTTTGGTATTGAAAATTCTATTTTAAAATTCATAGCAAATGAGATTAAAGAACTGGTTAAAAACAATATAGAAGTAGGCATAGTGATAGGGGGTGGAAATATCATTCGCGGTGTTTCAGCAGCCAAAGGCGGTCTTATCAAACGCACAAGCGGCGATCACATGGGAATGCTTGCGACTGTTATTAATGCTATTGCTATTCAAGAGGCTTTAGAAAGTTGCGGACTTGATGTGAGAGTACAAAGTGCGATTCAAATGGAAGCTTTTTGTGAAACTTATATTATGAGAAGAGCTCAAAGACATTTAGAAAAAGGTAGGGTTGTAATCTTTGCCGCAGGAACGGGAAATCCTTATTTTACAACCGATACAACAGCTATCTTAAGAGCGGTTGAGATTGATGCACAAATGGTTATTAAAGCAACAAAAGTAAACGGAGTTTATGATAAAGATCCTAATAAATTCGATGATGCAGTATTTTTACAAACCCTAAGCTATGATGAGGCAATGCAAGATAATATTAAAGTTATGGATGATACTGCAATCGCTCTAGCTAAGGATAATTCTTTGCCTATAGTTGTATGTAATATGTTTGAAGAAGGAAATTTGCTTAAAATTATACAAGGCGATAACAGTCTTTGTTCTATAGTTAAAAATTAATCAAGGAGAACTAATGGAAAACAGAATCGAAGAAATAGCAGCTAAAGCTCTAGAAAGAATGGGAGATGATCGCTACCGTCTTTCTTTGGTTGTTGCAAAAAGAGCAGAACAATTAGCCGATGGTGCAGCACCTTTAGTGGATATTGATAAAAGTAAATTAAAATTTGCAGATATTGCTTTATATGAGATAGCAGAAAATAAAATCACTTTAGAGGGTCTAGTTGAAACCAGTCGATGAGGAATTATTGCTCGAAAAACTCATTGAAGATATTAAAAATTGTAGAGATTTAACAAGAGCAAAAGAACTTCTTTTTAGCATTTGTCAAGAGGATGCTATTGTAGAAAAAGCTGTGGATTATTGCATAAAGTCCCACGAAGGTCAGGTTAGAAAAAGCGGAGAACCTTATGCAGTTCATCCCATCTTGGTTGCAAGCTTGGTTGCTTTTTTAAGTGAAAACAAAGCCACAATTTTGGCTGCGCTTTTACATGATGTGATCGAAGATACGCAATGTACCGAAGAAGAACTTAGGGATCAGTTTGGATCCGAAGTTTTAAAGCTTGTTTTAGGTCTTACAAAGATTGTAGAAATCAGAGAAGATAATCTCATTCCTTCAAAATCAAAAAAAAGTTTAACCAAATCCGCTCTTACATTTAGAAATATGCTTTTAGCAAGTATTGAAGATGTCGGGGTTTTGGTGGTAAAACTTTGCGATAGACTTCACAATATGCTAACCTTAGATGCTTTAAGAGAAGATAAGCAAAAGCGTATTAGCGAAGAAACTTTGGTCGTTTATGCACCCATAGCACATAGACTTGGAATTTCTAGTATTAAGAATTATTTAGAAGATTTAAGCTTTAAGTATTTGATGCCTGATGAGTATAAGCTTATCGATAATTATATTAATTCAAACGACCAGCAAATGCAACTAGGACTTAATGAATTTATTTCTAAAATCGAGCTTTTATTTCTTAGCAATGGCTTTAGGCAAGGAAGTTTTCAAATTCAAAAACGCATCAAACACAGTTATTCTATCTATCTTAAAATGCAAAGAAAAGGTGTGGGTATAGAAGAGGTGCTTGATTTGCTTGGTGTACGAATTTTGGTTGAAAATGTGAGCGATTGTTATTTGGCTTTAGGGGTTTTGCATACAAATTTTAATCCCTTGGTTTCGCGTTTTAAAGATTACATAGCTTTACCAAAACAAAATGGCTATCAAACTATACATACCACTCTTTTTGATACAAAAAATATTATCGAAGCACAAATTCGTACTTTTGATATGCATAAAATCGCTGAATTTGGTATAGCTGCACATTGGAAATACAAAGAAGATGGGAGTGTTGTAGCTCCGCGACTTGATTGGCTTACTGATATTTCGATGCAAAGTACGAACAATCTTGAAAACGCAGAAGATTATAATGCTATCGAGCTTTATGAGTATGCAAAAGATAGTCTTTATGTAGAAGATGTGGCTGTTTATTCTCCAAAGGGTGAAATTTTTACTTTGCCAAGAGGAGCTACTGTGCTTGATTTTGCTTATGAGGTGCATACTAAAGTAGGACTTCATGCAAAAAGTGCTTATGTTAACCGTGTAAAAGTCCCTCTTTTAACCGAGCTTAAAAATGGAGATATAGTAAGGGTTGTAACTTCCAATGATAGGTTTTATCGTTGTTCTTGGGTTGATAGTGTAAAAACAGGAAAAGCAAAAGCGAGCATAAGAGAATTTTGTAAGCAAAAAATGAGAGAAATCAATCTTTTAAGCGCGATTAATATGTTAAGTTTTATTTTTAGTGTAGATAAAAACAAGATAGAAAATTGGATTGAAAGAGAGAATTTAGGCAGACGCATACGACAAGTAGCCAGTGATAGTGCTTATTTGAAAGATATAGTCAATGGGCTTAAAAAATACGCTAAAAAATCTTATTGGTTTGACAAATACGAAATCAAAGAACAAAAGATTGGGAATTTTTTATTGTATTCTAATCATAAAATTGCTAATGTGGATTTTGATTACTGCTGTCATCCAAAAAGAGGCGATGCTGTACTTGCATTTATTGAAAATGGAAATGCTATAGTTCATCATAAACTCTGCGATAGGGCAGATAAGATGATAGACAATAATAAAGACATGGTTTTGATTAAATGGGATTCTAATATCCCTAAATCATACAAATTAATCTTTTCTTTAGAAAATAAAAAAGGAATTTTAGCAGAGTTTTTGGCAGTTTTGGCTAAAATGCAGATTAATTTATTAACGATTAGTTTGTCAAGTGATATTAATACAGTGGTGGATTATTTTGAGATCACGATAGAAATTCCTGACAATATAAATCCTGATAATGTCCGAGACAGGTTGAAATCTTATTGTAAAATTTTAGATTTTACTTCATTAAATGACGCTTATAAAGAAGCTTAAACTAAAAGGTAGAAAATGGATATAAAAAATATACTTGCAGAAATCAAACGAGGGTGCGCAGAAATCATCGATGAGGAAAGAATTGAAAATTTGATTAAAAATTATTACGAAAAGGGAGAAAATTTTTTCGTAAAAGCAGGATTTGATCCTACAGCACCTGATTTGCATTTAGGTCATAGTGTGGTTTTAACCAAAATGGCATATTTGCAAAAACACGGAGCTATAGTTCAATTTTTAATCGGTGATTTTACAGGACAAATTGGCGATCCTAGTGGAAAAAGCGTTACGCGTAAAAAACTTGATAAGGAACAAGTATTACAAAATGCTAAGACTTATGAGGAGCAGGTATTTAAGATTTTAGATCCGCAAAAGACACAATTAAAATTCAATTCTCAATGGCTTAACGAACTAGGAGCTACTGGGATAGTAGAGCTTACTTCGACCTTTAGTGTAGCAAGAATGCTAGAGCGTGATGATTTTACGAAGCGTTTTAAAGAGCAAAGCCCTATTTCTATATGTGAGTTTTTATATCCTTTACTTCAAGGATATGATAGTGTTGCTTTAAAATGCGATATAGAAATGGGCGGAACAGATCAAAAATTCAATCTCTTAATGGGAAGAACCCTGCAAAGAATTTACAATATCGGAAAAGAACAAGCTGTGATGATGATGCCTCTTTTAGAAGGCTTAGATGGTGTAAATAAAATGAGTAAAAGCTTAGGGAATTATATCGGCGTTACAGAAAAAGCTAATGATATGTATGCTAAAATTCTAAGTATTAGTGATGAGTTAATGTGGCGTTATTATGAGCTTTTAAGTACTAAAAGTTTAGAAGAAATTGAAAATATGAAAAAAGAAATTTCTAGTGGCAATTTACATCCTAAGCTTGCTAAGGAAAATTTGGCGCTAGAGATTACTACGCGTTTTCACAATGAAGAAAGCGCTAAGGCTGCAAAAGCCGAATTTGACAGCGTACATAGCGGAAATGCTTTGCCAAGCGATATAAAAGAATTTGAGATAGAGGGTGAAATTTGGCTTGCTAAAGCTTTAGTAGAATGCGGTTTGGAAAATTCTACCTCTGCAGCAAGAAGAAGCATTAATGCAAATGCGGTGAGTGTAAATTCACAAAAAGTAAGCGATGAGCAAATGCAACTTGGCACAGGGGAGTATATTTTACAAGTAGGTAAGAGAAAATTTGCAAAATTAAAGGTGAATATATGAGTTTAAAATCCCTTCAAATAGGAAAACACACTATAAAATATCCCATTTTTCAAGGTGGAATGGGGCTTGGTATAAGCTGGGATAAATTGGCTTCAGCAGTGTCATTAAATGGCGGTCTTGGTATCATCTCATCTGTTGGAACAGGATATTATGAAAATCGCACCCATATTAGCAAAGAATTGAATGCTAAGCCTTATGGTAGTGAAAATTTTTATTCACGAGAAGGCTTGCAAACTTTGATAAATAATGCAAGAAAAGTTTGCGGTGATGCGCCTTTGGGTTGTAATATTTTATGCGCAAGTAATGATTATGCAAGAATTGCTCGTGATGCTTGTGAAGTGGGTTTTAATATTATAGTTTCAGGTGCTGGACTTCCTACCAATTTACCTGAATTTACAGCAGATTTTCCTGATGTTGCTTTAGTTCCTATAATCTCTTCACCTAAGGCTTTAAAAATCATCTGTAAAAGATGGCAAAGTAGATACAACCGTCTGCCTGATGCTGTTGTGCTTGAAGGACCTAAGAGCGGCGGACATCAAGGTTTTACCTATGAGCAATGTTTAGATCCTAATTATCAACTTGAGAATTTAATCGCACCTGTGGTTGAAGAGGCTAAAAATTGGGGTTCTTTTCCAGTGATTGCAGCGGGTGGAATTTGGGATAAAAAAGATATAGAAAATGCCATTTCTTTAGGTGCTAGCGGGGTTCAAATGGGAACTCGTTTTATAGGTACTTTTGAATGCGATGCAAGTGATGAGTTTAAAAATGTATTGCTTGCATGTAAAAAAGAAGATATAGAACTTATCAAATCTCCAGTGGGATATCCTGCAAGGGGAGTAAGGACTAATTTACTTGATTTAGTCGATAAAAGAATGGGACCAAAGATCAATTGTATCAGCAATTGTGTAGCGCCATGTGGCCGAGGCAAAGAGGCGACAAAGGTGGGTTATTGTATAGCAGATAGGCTTTTTGATGCATGGTCGGGAAAAAAAGAAACAGGATTATTCTTTACAGGAGCCAATGGCTATCGTTTAGAAAAATTAATCAGTGTTAAAGAGCTTATGGATAAACTCGTCAATGGTGAATAATGTTTAGAATTTTAGTTTTTTGTATCGCACTTTTTAGTATTTGTTTTGGGGCATATGAAAATGAGCTTGCTAATTTTGATAAGAATTTTATCGCGTCAAAAAATGATGCTCAAGTTAAGTTCCATCATCAGCTAAAAAGTCTTTATATACAAAGTGTGATCAATGAAGATGAAAAAACTAAAATTGAAATTTTAAAAAGATTGATTATAAGTTCTAATGCTTTAAATTTGGATGATAAATCTTATGCGAACGAATTAGAAGAAAGCGGAGTGAGTAAGGCTAGCATCAATGCTTTAAGAAAAGCTGTGATTAAGGATAAGCAAAAAGTTCAGCCTGATTCTAAAAATGTCGAGGTTTCAAGCTTTGAACCTCCTAAAAGTACTTCAAAACCCCCACAAACCAAACAAGAAAGCACAAAAACACAAAACAATAAACCCCAACAGACAAAAAAAGTAGATAAGGTTTATGTTTTAAAATCAAGTAAGACAAGTCAAGGAGTGGTACTTGATTTAAATACCAATTTAGAGCAAAAAGATATAAAAAGTTTTGCCTTGGATGAAAAAGGAAATTATCGTTATATCAGTGATTTTGAGGGTATTTTAGAAGGCGGAAGAAAAGAATATAAATTTGATGATTATCGCATAGTAATTTCACAATACAATCCTAAGATGATTCGTATCGTTGCTTATGCTAAGGAAAAAATTCCTCTAAACTTTGATTTTGAAGATGAAAAAATAAGTATTTCTAAAAAATCACAAGCTATACAAAAAAGTACTCCGAGTAAGCAAGAGTCAAAAACAGCAGCAAAACAAGAAAGTGAAAAAGTAGTCGCAAAACAAGAGTCCAAACCAGTTAAAACTCAAGAAGCTAAAACAAATACCAAAAAAGAACAAGAAAATGATGAACCTTTATATGTTTTAGATGTAGATAAAAGTTCTAATTCTGTTGTTTTAAATTTAAGCGATGAGCTTGATGAAAAAGATATTACAAGTTTTAGCACAAAAGATCAAAAATTCTTTAGACAAGTAGTGAGCTTTCAAGGAATTTTAGAAGGTAGTCGCAAGAATTTTACTTTTGGGCAAAATGCTGTTACAGTTACTCAGTATAATCCAAAAACAGTTCGTATTGTACTCAGCTCAACTAAAGAATTTAAGCTTTTTAAAGATTTAGATGATAAAAGTTTGACTTTAGGTTTTAGTGGCAGTACAAGCAAAAGCACTTCTACTTCAAGCAAAAGCACTTCAAAAACTGCTAGTAAAAATGTTTTAAATTCTAATTTCAAATCCGATAAACTCATAGTCTTAGATGCAGGACATGGGGGTAAGGATAGCGGTGCTTTAAGCGATAAAAAAGGGAGTTTAAAAGAAAAAGATATAGTTTTAAGCACGACCTTAAAGCTTGGAAATGAGCTTAAAAAACGCGGTTATAAAGTACTTTATACAAGAAGTTCAGATAAATTTATCAATCTTAGAGATAGAACAAAATATGCCAATGATAAAAGAGCGGATTTGTTTTTATCTATCCATGCAAATGCAGCGCCTAGTGCATCAAAAGCAAAAAGCAGTGAGGGTGTGGAGACTTTTTTCTTAAGTCCTGCTAGAAGTGAAAGAAGTAAAAAAGCTGCTGAAAAAGAAAATCAGGGTGATTTTGAAGAGATTAATTATTTTTCAAAGCAAAGTATTTTGAATTTTTTAAACAGAGAAAAGATCGTGGCTTCAAACAAACTTGCTATAGATGTGCAAAAAAATATCTTAACCCAAACTCGTAAGAAGTATAAAATTGTCGATGGTGGAGTAAGAGAAGCTCCTTTTTGGGTTCTTGTTGGAGCTCAAATGCCTGCTATTTTGATAGAAATTGGATATATCACTCATCCAAGTGAGGGAAAAAGAATCGCAAATAAAAGTTTTCAAGACACTTTGGTTAAGGGTATAGCTGATGGTGTGGAGAATTATTTTTATAACAATAGATGAAAAAAGCTAATTTAATCTTTAAAGACAATACCCCATTTTCTTTGGATTTTGATGATTTTTATTTTAACTCAAAAGATGGTTTAAATGAGAGCAAATTTGTTTATAGTGAGGCTTTTGAATTTGAAGAAAATGATACATTTATCATTGCTGAAAGTGGCTTTGGTATAGGGCTTAATTTCTTTTTAACCCTTAAAAGATTTCTTCAAGCAAAGAAGCGTCCTAAAAAATTATTTTACACCAGCATTGAGGGTTTTTATATTGAAAAAGACAAGCTTAGAGAAATTTATCAAAAGCTTGGATTTTATGAAGAATTTAAAGAAATTTTAGAAGCTTTTTTAAAGTTTTATCCTAAGGCTAAAAAAGGGTATTATCGTTTTTATTTTAAAGATTGTTTTTTGGATTTAATCTTTGATGATATTGCTATTCTTAGAGAGCTTGATTTTAATGCTGATGTTTGGTTTTTAGATGGTTTTTCTCCGAGTAAAAATTCAGCCATGTTTGATGAAAATTTCATAGCTCAAGTTGCTCGACTTTCAAAGACTAATACCCAAATTTGCACCTTTTCTGCTTCGAGTGCTTTGCAAAAAAATCTTATAAAATATGGCTTTGAAATCCAAAAAACCAAAGGTTTTAGAAAGCGAGAGATGATCAAAGCTTTTTTACGCAAAGAATATCCAACCCTAGATAAAGAAGCTTATTTTCAAAGAATTCCAAGTTTATATAAAAATAAAAAAGTAGCCATCATAGGTTCGGGCATATGTGGTGCAACTTTAGCTTATGAGCTTTCTTTGCGTGATTTTGAAGTCAGTGTTTTTGAAAAAAACGATAGTTTAGGATGTGGCGCAAGTGGCAATGAAAGTGGAATTTTAAGCTCTTTGATTTTAAAGCCTGATGTTGCTTTGGGTGAATTTTCTCAACTTGCTTTTATCGAGGCGAGTCGTTTTTATAAGCAAATTTTAGATTTAAATCTAAAAGGAGTGATAGAATTTGCTCATACTCCTTTGATGCAAGAGCGTTTTATAAGCCAAAAAGATAATATTTTATTTAAGATTGATAAGAATGAAGCTTTTTTAGAAGATGGCGGATACATCAAGCCTAAAGAAATTTTAAAATCTCTTTTTGAAAAAAGTCAAGCAAAAATGTATTTTAATCACGAATATGATTTTTTTCAATACCAAGAAGACAAATTTATTTTGCATTTTAAAAACCAAAAAGCAATGCAAGATTTTGATATTTTAATCTATGCTATGGGTGCTGATACTAAGGATTTTTTAGTTTATGATGGAATGCTTTTAAGTAAGGTTAGAGGACAGGTTACTCATCTAAAACCTTTTTTGGATAATGCATTTGCCCTTTCTTCAAAAGCTTATATTTGTCCTAGTGATGGGGATTTGCAAGTTATTGGCGCAAGTTATGATAGGCTGAATTCAAATCCAAATCCACAAAAAGCCGATGATGAAGAAAATTTGCAAAACATACAAGAGTTTTTAAAAGGCGATGAGGAAATCATCATCAAAGGCTCTAGAGTAGGTTTTAGATCTTATTCTAGCGATAGGTTTGCTATTGTGGGAGCAGCTTATGATGAAGCTTTTTATAAGCAAGAATATAAAGCTTTATTATGGACAAAAAACAAGGCGCAAGTTCTGCCTCAAAATATCCCTAATTTATATCTTAATCTTGCTCATGGCTCAAGAGCTTTTAGCACTTCTGTTTTGGCTGCAAGATATCTTTGTGCTTTGATTAACGAGGAGCCTTTGGGGGTGTTTAAAAATTTTATTCCTTGTATACATCCTGCAAGATTTTTGATCCGCAAGCTAAAGAAAGGGATATAAATTTTTTAGCTTTTATTAATATATCTTTAAGTTTTGTTTATATTTTTCTATTGAAATTTAAATTTTAATACATTTTTAATTTGCTTTGTTTTATTATTAAGTGGAATAAATTACATTAATTAAGGAATTTCAATGATTGATTATAATCAAATAGAGTCCCGTTTAAGCGCACTTGAGAAACTTCCTTCTTTAAATCCTGAAAATTCTATACCAAAAGCTTTGGAAAGATCTGGCTTTACTAGAAGAGATTTTATGAAATGGGCAGGGGCGATGACAGCATTTTTAGCATTGCCAGCGAGTTTTACCCCTATGGTGGCAAAAGCTGCAGAACTTGCAGATAGACTTCCTGTGATTTGGCTTCATATGGCTGAATGTACGGGCTGTAGCGAGAGTTTATTAAGAAGTGATACTCCAACTATTGATAGCTTAATATTTGATTATATTTCTTTAGAATACCATGAAACCGTTATGGCTGCAGCGGGTTGGCAGGCTGAAGAAAATTTAGAAAGTGCCATTGAAAAATATAAAAACAAGTATATTTTAATGGTTGAAGGTGGTATCCCTATGGGAGATACAGAGAATTTTTTAACCATAGGGCCACATGGAAAGAGTGGATATGAGCTTTCTAAAGTAGCGAGTGAAAATGCTTTGGCGATTTTTGCGATAGGAACCTGTTCGAGCTTTGGCGGAATTCAAGCTGCAAGACCAAATCCAAGCAATGCTCAACCTCTAAGCAAGGTAACAAGCAAAACCGTTATCAACGTGCCAGGTTGTCCGCCAAGTGAAAAAAACATAGTAGGAAATGTTTTACATTATCTTCTTTTTGGTGAGTTACCTGCGCTTGATGTTTATAATAGACCAAAATGGGCTTATGGTTTAAGAATTCATGATCTTTGTGAAAGACGCGGACATTTTGATGCGGGTGAATTTGTACAAAACTTTGGCGATGAGGGTGCAAAAAATGGTTATTGTCTTTATAAAGTAGGTTGTAAAGGTCCTTATACTTTTAATAACTGCTCTAGAGAAAGATTTAACCAACACACTTCTTGGCCTATCCAAGCAGGACATGGCTGTATAGGTTGTTCTGAGCCAAATTTTTGGGATACTATGGGACCTTTTGAAGAGCCTATGGCAAGTCGTAAATTTGATACTGTTTTTGGATTAGGAGCTGATAATGTATCAGATAAAATAGGCATAGGTGTTCTAACGCTTACAGGCGTTGCTATCGCAGCGCATGCGGTGATCGCATCCATGAAAAAGAATGAGGAATAAAATACATGAGTCAAAAGATAATAGTAGATCCAATTACAAGAATAGAAGGACACTTAAGGGTTGAAGTTGTTGTTGATGATAACAATGTGGTAAAAGAAGCTTATGCGGGCTCTACTTTGTGGCGTGGTATTGAAACCATTGTTAAAGGGCGTGACCCAAGAGATGCGGGTTTTATGACGCAAAGAATTTGCGGAGTTTGTACTTTTTCACATTATAAAGCAGGTATAGTTGCTGTTGAAAATGCTTTAGGTATTACTCCGCCTTTAAATGCGCTTTTAACAAGAACTTTAATGAATGCAGCGCTTTTCTTACACGATCATATCGTACATTTTTATCAACTCCATGGGCTTGATTGGGCAGATGTTGTAAGTGCTTTAAGTGCTGATGTTAAAAAAGCAAGTGATGAGGCTTTTAAATACACTTCAAATCCTTATGCAACAGGTGCAGATAAACTTCTTGAAGTGCAACAAAGACTTAAAACTTTTGTAGATAAAGGAAATTTAGGACCTTTTGCAAATGCTTATTATGGTCATCCTACTTATCGCTTAACTCCAGAGCAAAATTTGATCGTTTTATCGCATTATTTAGAGTGTTTAAGAATTCAAAGAATCATAGCTCAATGTATGGCTATTTTTGGTGCTAAAAATCCACATCCACAAAGCTTAACCGTTGGTGGTGTAACTTGCGTTATGGATTTGCTAAGCCCTGCTAGAATGGGTGAATATATGGAAAAATTCAAAGAAGTGCAAGACTTTGTTAATCGTGCGTATTATCCTGATCTTGTTATGGCGGGAAAAGCTTATGCAGATGAACCTAGTGTGCTAAATGATATTGGGGTAAACAATCTTTACACTTTCCAAGAATTCCAGCTTGGTAGAGATGAGTGGCTATTTGAAAGCGGAATCATCAAAAATGGCGATTTAAGCAAGGTATATGAAGTAGAAGAAGATAAGATCACTGAAGAAGCGACCCATTCTTGGTATGCAGATAATGAGCCTTTGCATCCTTATGAGGGTAAAACAAATCCAAATTATACAGGGCTTGTAGAGGGTGAAAGTGTAGATCATCATGGAAATACAGTGCATTCTAAGGTATTTGATACTAAGGGTAAATATAGCTGGATTAAGGCTCCACGCTATGAAGGAAATCCTATGCAAGTAGGACCTTTGGCTAATATCGTTGTAAATTATGCTAAGGGTAATCAAAATGTTGTTCCTGTGGTAGATGAGTTTTTAAAAGAAACAGGACTTCCTTTAAATGCTGTATTTAGCACTCTTGGAAGAACTGCTGCGCGTTGTTTGGAAGCAAAAATTGTGGCTAATAATGCTTTAAAAGCCTTCCGTAATTTAGTAGAAAATTTAAAAGTAGATGAGAGCACTTGTGCGCCTTATGTGATCGATAATTCTAAAGAGTACAAAGGACGCTATATGGGGCATGTACCACGCGGAACGCTAAGTCATTGGTGCAGGATTAAAAATGGAGTGATAGAAAATTGGCAAGCAGTTGTTCCTTCTACTTGGAATGCAAGTCCAAAAGACGCAAATGGCGTAGGCGGAAGCTATGAGCAATGTTTGATAGGATTAAAAATTGCTGATGTAAAACAACCACTTGAAATCATTAGAAAAATTCACTCTTATGATCCTTGTATTGCTTGTGCGGTGCATGTAATGGATACTAAGGGAAATAATCTAAGCGAATATAAAGTAAACGCGAGTTTATAAAAGGGGCTTTTATGCAAAATAAAGAAGAAAAATTGCAAAGAAAGGCTGAATATGAATTTAGCATAGGTTTGCGTTTAACACATTGGGTAAGAGCTTTTGCTATAGTGGTTTTGGTTATAACAGGATATTATCTTTCTTATGTTTTTCAAAATCCTATAAGTAATGGTGAGCCAGTTAATTTCATGCAAGCAAAATACAGAATGGTGCATCAAGCCGTCGGCTTTGTTTTGATTGCTTGTGTGATTTTTAAAGTTTATCTTTTCTTTTTTGATAGGATAAGTCGTAAGGAGCGTATCAGCATAGTAGATGCATTTAATCCAAAATTATGGATAGAGCAGATTAAATTTTATCTATTTTTAGGTAAGCATCCACATCTAAAAGGTGTTTATAATCCTTTGCAGTTTGTAACCTATATATTTTTCTATATTGTTATGGTGGGGATTATTTTAACAGGATTGATTCTTTATACTCATACTTACCATGAGGGTTTGGGAGGATTGTTGTATGAAGTGTTAAGACCTTTAGAAGCCGCACTTGGAGGCTTGGCTGATGTTAGAACTTATCATAGAATTTTAATGTGGGTTATTTTAATCTTCGTACCCGTTCATATCTACATGGCATTTTTCAATGCGATCAAAGGTAAAGATGGTGCGATTGATGCTATAGTTAGCGGTTATAAATTTGTTAAAGAAGAGAAAAATTGAAATTTCTTGTCCTTGGTATAGGAAATATTATGTTTGCAGATGAAGGCATAGGCGTTCATCTTTGCAAACTTTTAGAAAAAAATTATAAATTCACTCATTCAAATCACAGCTTAGATTTTGTCGATGGAGGCACCTTGGCCTTGCAACTTAGCTATATTATCGCAGAGTATGATAAGATGATAGTGCTTGATTGTATAGATGCAGATGATTCAAAAATCGGCGATGTATTTTTCTTTCCTTATGATGCAATGCCTAAAAAGATCAATTGGAGTGGTAGTGCGCACGAAGTAGAAATGCTTCAAACCTTACAATATATGGAGTTAATGGGAGATTTGCCTCATACACAAATTTTAGCTTGTGTTCCAAAGCGTATCAAGCCTATGAGTTTTACTCTATCGCAAGAGATTGTTAGCGCGGGTGAAATTATGGAAAAAACTTTGCTTGAGTATTTAACTAAAGAGGGTTTTAGTTATGAAAAAATAGCAAATCATTCTTTGCAGGAATTAGCTGACATTTCTTATAAAAACTGATTTAAACTTTGGTGCGAAAATTGATGGCTTTGTTTAGAGATATAAAGTCAACATTTTCTAAATTTACTCCACTTGGAATACCTTGTGCGATTTTGCTAAATTGTAAATTTAAATCTTTAAGCCTATCTTCTATATAAAAAATCATTGCATCGGAATTTAAATTATGAGTGAAAGCAAAAATGAGTTCTTTGCTTTGTAATTTTAGTATCATTTGTCTTAATTGAGCAAGCTTTTCATCGTTTAATTCATCTAAAACAAAATACAAGCCCCCATAACTTTTACTCTCTTCTATAACCAAAACATCTTTAGGGCTTTGCACTATACATAAGCAATTTTTATCCCTTTCATCATCGGTGCAAATTTCACAAAGTTCGTTTTCGCTTAAAGACCCGCATTGTTGACAGGGTTTTATAAAACGTATAGCATTTTCTATATTGTGTGCGAGCTTCATACCTTCGAGTTGATTTCCTGTGCAAATATGATAAGCAAGGCGAATAGCAGTTTTTTTACCGATAGTGGGTAATTTTGCAAAACTTTCTACAAGTTCGTTAAATTTTTCTATACCCTTATGCGTCATTGTTTGTTTTTACTCCGAAAAAAATTTTAAAACAATGCTTACCTTCTTCGTAAAAATAAATAATATCAAAATTATGCAGTTTGCATACTTCAAAAACGATATAAAGTCCTAAGCCCATACCTTTGACTTTCTGATATGGTTCGCGTGTAAAAGCCTCAAAATAATGCTCTATAGGTTCTCTTAATGGATTGCCAGGATTTTTTATCACAAAACATTCTTTACAGCAATAAAGCTCACAAGTTCCATTGCTAGAATATTTTAAAGCATTATCAATGAGATTTTTTAAAATCAAAGGAAAAATTTCCATATCTACATTAATCAAGGCATCGTGTTTTAAATTGAGCTTGACGACTCTATTAAAATCATCACGCATCAAATAATCTTTAGCTTCATTGAGTATGGTGCTAAAATGCACAGGTTTAAACTGAAGATTGTAGTTTTTTGAAAAAAGATTTTCAATTTTGGCAAATTCATTAATCAACGAATCCATTCTTAAAAAAATATCGATCAATCTTTCTTTCTGCTTTTCTTCTTGCAGCATTTCAGATATAATCCTACCTTTTCCAATAGGCGTTTTAAGCTCATGCATGATGGTGCGTAGAAAAAGTTGTCTTGATTGTATGAGTTCTTGATTTTTCTTAAAAGCTTTTTGAAATTCAAGGGCTATTTTACCTACTTCATCTTCTTGATAATTCTCAAAATCAGCTTTTCCGCCATTAGCCACTTCTGCGACCTGTTTTCTTAATTTTTTAAGTGGTTCAAGGGATTTTAATACTGAAAAATACATAAAAACAACCAAAAAAGAAAAAAAGAAAAAGCCTATCAACAAAAGATTATAAACTCTATTGTTAGTATCTTCTTCAAATAAAGCGCTAAAGTCTTTGCATTGGACATCAAGATAGAGTTTGTTTTGATATTTTAAAGAGGTGAGAGTGCAGGCATTTTCTCCATTTCCTGCGCGAAAAAGGCTTTGTCCTTCTAGTCTTGCGATTTTTACAAAATAATCATTTTGTATAGCAACAAAGCCACTATTGTTAAGATGAGCTCCTATATCCACTCCAGAAGCATTGCCATAAGAATTGATGATATTTTTTATAAAACTTTCTTGTTTAAAACCTTCTTCTTCGCTGTAGGTATTGCTTTCTATTTTTAAAAGCACGATAAATAAAACGCAAACCAAAAAGAAAGTTACAACAAATAAAATAACAAGTTTGGTATAAATAGAATAATTTCTAGTCATCCTATAAGCTTATATCCTATACCTCTAACTGAAAATATATGTTTTGGAGCTTTAGAGCTATCATTTATCTTAGTTCTTAAGCGACCGATGATAACATCAAGGCTTTTAGAATCTTTATCTTTAAGATTTTTACAGCGACTTACAAGCTGTTCTCTAGATACACTATAGCCGTGTTGCTGGATGAGATATTCTAAAATTTCATATTCCGCAGGGGTTAGAGTTAAGACTTTGTTTTGATAAGTGATTTCGTGTTTTCTTTCATCGATTTTAAAAGCTGAATTGATATTTTCATTGTTGGTATTTTCAGCTCTTTTTGTGCGACGAATAAGACTCATGATTCTTGCGTGCATTTCTTTTGGATCGTAAGGTTTTGGTAAATAATCATCCGCGCCAATTTGGAGCCCTACAACCTTATCGCTTAAATCTCCTCTAGCAGATGAAATGATGATAGGAATATTGTATTTTTGTCTGATTTCTCTACAAACTTCAAGGCCATCAATTCCAGGTAAGGTTAAATCTAAAATTAAACAATCATAGCCTTGTATACCTACATTTAAAGCTTCTTTAGGATTTTCAAAATTTGTGATTTTGATATTAAACTGAGTTAAATATTCTGACAATAATTGGGCAAAATCAGGATCATCTTCTATCATCAACACATTAATCATTTTGTTATCCTTTATTATTTATGGTAAGATTTATATATTTACATAATTTTATTTAAATTTTGATAAATTATTGAGTTTATTTTTGCTAAAATTATATTTTTTATTTTTACAAATTTTATAAATATTTTATTATTTAAAGGAAAAATATGGAGTTAAGCTACTATGAAATTTTAGAAATTACTCAGAGTGCTGATAAAGATACCATTAAAAAAGCTTATAGAAAAATGGCTTTAAAATACCACCCTGATAGAAATCAAGGAGATAAAGAAGCCGAAGATAAATTCAAGCTTGTAAATGAAGCTTATGAAGTTTTAAGCAATGAAGAAAAACGCGCTATTTATGATAGATATGGCAAAGATGCTTTAAAAGGCGGTGGCTTTGGATCAGGGGGAGCAGGTTTTGGTGGCTTTGAAGATTTGGGTGATATTTTTTCTAGTATTTTTGGTGGCGGTTTTAGTGGAGCATCGCAACGCCGCAAAAAATCAAGTGATGAAAAATTTCAAGCTGAACTTGTAGTAAATTTAAAACTTAGTTTTAAAGAAGCGGTATTTGGCTGTAAAAAAAATATAGATTTTACTTACAAATCTTCATGTAAAACTTGTAGCGGAACAGGAGCTAAGGATGGAAAACTTCAAACTTGTCCAAAATGTAAGGGCAGGGGACAAGTAGGAATTTCTCAAGGTTTTATCACTTTTGCGCAAACTTGTCCTGATTGTAAGGGGAGTGGAGAAAGTGCAAGTGAGAAATGTAAAGATTGTAAGGGTAGGGGCTATGAAGAGCTTAAGGATAGTGTAGAAGTAAACATCCCTGAAGGTATAGACAATGGGATGAATTTAAGAGTTGCAGCTAAAGGCAATCTTAGCAAAAGTGGCAATAGAGGGGATTTGTATGTAAAGGTTATCGTTGAAGAGGATGATACTTTTATAAGAGATGATGAGGATATTTATATAGAATTTCCGGTATTTTTTACCCAAGCTATATTAGGACAAAGTATAAAGGTGCCTACGATACGAGGGGAAGCGACTTTAAATTTGCCAAAGGGTGCAAAGGATGGGCAAAGATTTGTGCTTGAAAGAGAGGGTGTAAAAGATGTGCATTCTTCTCGCATAGGCAATCAAATCGTGCAAATTGCTATCAAATTTCCAAATTCACTCAATGATGAGCAAAAAGAACTTTTAGAAAAACTCAGCGAAAGTTTTGGGATAAAAGATGGTATGCATCATGAACAAAAAGGATTGTTTGAAAAAATAACTCATTGGTTTAAATCTTAATTTTCTTCAAGCTTTTTAGCTTGGGAAAATTCCTTTGAATTTAAGTTAGAAAGATATTTTATATAAATTTAAGTTTTAAAAATAAGGCATAAAAAAAGGTGGAGTAAAACTCCACCTTGAGCTTAGACTTTAGAGCTTCTTAGAATTTGTAAAGAGCTTGAAGTCTTACAGCATCATGATGAGTGCTATCTGTATCTTTATCAACATTTACATAAGAATAGAATGCTGAGAAGTTAAGTTTTGGAGAGTATTTATAATCTACTCTTGCAACTGCTTCAAGTTTGTCTCCACCAGAACGATTTTCTGTTTTAGTTCCACCGTATACGAAGTCAGCACCTAAACGAACTGTTTCGTTGAAAGTATAACCTGCTTTAACAAATCCGAAGATATTTCTACCAGTGTCACCATTTAGTTTTGAACCATTTGTATAGAAAATTTCCTCACCTGCAAGTAAAGAGCCAAGATTACCTTGATCTTCGATTACAGTTACGGTAGCTTTATCTTTTTTACCGTAGTATAAACCACCAAGAGTTGCATCCCAACCATTTACTTCAATACTACCGTTTAAAGCAAAGAAGTTACCATTTCCATTTCCAAGATCTTTGCGCTCATTATCAAGACTGTTTCCTAAATAAGCACCTTCAAGAGTCCAATTTACCCCATCAAAGATAGTAGTGTTATAAGCTGCATCTAAGGCATAGAAGAAAGCATTGTCAGTCATATAAGCTAACCATAATTGTGGGTTTAATTGACCATTAAATACTTCATAAGAACCGATAGCTGCAGCACCATAAAGATTTTCATTGAAATTTAAAACTCTGCCTAATTCTCCACCTTGCTCATCGCTGTTATAGCTATCTACAGCAAAAGCAGCTAGGGTTAAACCATCAATGCTGTTGTTTACTACTTTAACACCTGTTCCTACTAAACCATCGATTGCATTATCAGTCCAGATAGTGTTGAGTTGTTGTTTACCTAGGATTACACTTGTAGCTACATTTTCATCTGTGTAAGTTAAGTATAATTGGCGAACATTCAATGTTGATGAATTATCTGCTGTATACGCACGAGTTGTAGAATCATTATTTGTTCCATAACCACCATCTTTTGCATTGTAGTCAAGTTGAACGAAAGCTTTGAAGTTGTCTGCTATAGCACCGCTGAAGTTAAGTTGAGCTCTGTATTTGTGATCTTGTTTTCCAGAGATACCGCTACCTTCATTTTGAGCTACACCATTGATATCGCTCCACTCATTGCTTGTTTCGTATCTATATCTTAAAACACCTGATACATCGATATCTTTGATCGCTTCTTCAAGTGGAGTAGCATTCGCCACTGAGAAAGCACCTGCAGCAAGAGCTGCTACTAAACTAAGTTTAACTAGTTTCATGAGAATTCTCCTTGTTTAAAATTAAATAAAACGCTGTAATTGTAGCACATAAATCTATAGTTTTTTCTTAAAAAGCACTTAAAATAATAAAAATTCTAAATTTTTAGAGTGGAAAATATAATAAAAATAGGCCTAGCTTGGTATTTACTAGGCCTATATTAAGGAGTTTTTCTTATGAATGTTTTCGGTTCATTTGGAAGTATAAGTCTTAAAAGTAAATGAGAAGTAATCAAACATAAAAGATGAAAATTTAATTCTCTTATGTTTATATTTATAAAAAATTAATTCGCAATTCCATAAATGAAAATCGCAAAAATGATCAAAGGTATGATGAATTTAATATAATAAAACCAAATTTTAAATCCCATGCTTTTTAATTTACCTTCATTGCTAAGCTCTTTTATGCTTTGCTCTTTGCCAAGAACCCAGCCCACATAAATGCAGCAAAAAAAGGCTGTTAAAACAAATAAAATATTTCCACTGATAAAATCAAAACTATCAAAAATATTTTTCCCTTTGATAAGAGTAATATCTCTCCAAGGTCCATAAGTGAGTATACAAGGAATGTTTCCTAGTATGAAAATCGAACCTAGGGTTAAATTAATAGCTGTTTTTTTAGAAAGTTTGAATTTTTCTTCTAAAACACTGATGATAACTTGGTATATAGGCAAGCTCGTTGTTAATGCTGCGATGAGTAAAAGTATAAAAAATAAAATGCAAATGATAGTCCCAAAGTGGATATGAGAAAATGCAATAGGCAGGGTTTGAAACACTAAAGAAGGTCCTTTATCGGGCTCAAGTCCTGCTGCAAAAAGTGCAGGAAAGATCATAAAGCCTGCTAGTACGGCGATAAGAGTGTTTAAAACTCCTGTATAAATGGCGGTTTTTGCCATGTTTTCATTTTTGCTAAGATGAGATGAAAGGGTGATCATCACGCCAAAACCCAGAGAAAGTGCAAAAAAGACTTGTCCTAGAACATCGATGAGTAGTTTTGGGGATAGAATTTTGTCAAAATCAGGCGTAAGATAAAATTTTACACCATTTATAGCACCTTCAAGGCTTAAGTTGCGTCCTACAACCAGTATAAGACAAATGAAAAGCAAAGGCATGAGGAATTTAACTGATTTTTCTATACCATCTATAATGCCACGCCTTAAAATGATATAATTAATAAGAACAAAAAGTGTAGTAAAAATTCCTACGCCTAAAGGATTGAAAGAAATTTTTTCATTAAAAAAATACTCGGTAAAATCTTTGGTTATGGTATGGGAAAGATTGAAATTCCCTATGATCAACTCAAAAATATAAACAAAAACCCAGCCGCCTAAAACCATATAATAAGCCATGATACCAAAACTACCCAAAAGCCCCATATAGCCTACAAATTTCCATTTGCCCTTAAAAGCGTCGACGCTGTTTGTCATGGATTTTCTACCGATGACATTTTCAGCTAAGATAACAGGAATGCCAATGAGTATCATTGCTACGCAAAATACTAAAACATAAGCACCACCCCCATTTTCTCCTACAAGATAGGGAAAACGCCAAGTCGCACCAAAACCTATGGTTGCTCCTGCGACGGTTAAAATATAAGTAAGAGTGCTACTCCATGTTTGTCTTTGCATGCTTATCCTTTCAAAAAAATTAAATTGTAGCCTAAGAATACTTTAAAAAATTATAAATTTTGCATATAGTCTAAATCATAGGTATTTTTTAAGCGTTTTTGTATAGTTTCGTGCCAATTTTGTGAAATCAGTGTATCGAGTTTGCTTAATTTTTCAAGCAAGCTTGGATTTTGTTTGAGTGCTTGATGGGGGTTGTAAAATAAATGATTGAGTTCTAGGACGCTTAAATTTATAGGATTTTTTTCTATAAGCTCGATTTTAGAATGAGCATGGATTTTTTTACCCTCTAAAACACGATAATACCACCCACTTAATCCTGTTTTAAAAATTTCTTGTGTGAAATTTGGATTTTGATGGACTTTTGAAATTTTAACACAAGGTTTGCGCGGTTCGCTTACTTGCAAAATAGCATTTTCAAATCGGTGTATATCGCCTATACAAACATTTTGTTCGTGTAAATTTTCAAGGGTTAAATTTTCTCCCATCATACCGCATGCAAGTTTTTTTCCAAGAAAATTTTCCCAAAGGGCGTAGTTATGATAAGAATTTGCAAATAAGGCTTTATTTTTTCCGCCGTGATGTTTTGTATCGGCTATGTTATCGTTAAGAATACCTAAAGAATTGATATCTACTTCTTCTAAATAAAGATCTTTTATAAAAGCACAAGCTTTTGAGTTTCATTTTTCTAACTTTTGTAACAAATCATGTGCACTGATAAAACCAGTGATTCTAAGATTTTCTTTGCCTTTTTCAAAAAATATCAAAACCGGTGGGCCAAAAACACCAAATTCTTTCATAATTTCTAAGTCTTTGTCGCTGTTTTGAGTGAGATCAATTTTGATTAAATGAAAATTTTTGAGTTTTTCTTGAATTCTTTCGTCGCTAAAAGTAAGCTCATCTAAGAGTTTGCAATTTTCACACCAAGATGCTGTAAAGTTAAACATGATAGGGCGGGTGCTAGTTTTAATCTCTTTTTGAAGAGTGTCAAGATTGTTGATAAAATTATAATTTAATTTTAAAGAATTTAAGGGCATGTTTTGGTTTAAATTTAAAGGATTTAAGAAATTTTTTGCGCCAAAGATTCCGCCTAAAAATATACTTAAAGAATAAGCCAAAACCAAAATCAATAAGCTTTTTTTAATCTTAGCTACTGCATTAAAAGCTTGTTCAAAAATTCCCATAAATACACTAAAAAATACGCCCAAAATTCCAAAAGCGATCAAAATATATCTTGTTTCAATGATACGAGAAAGTATCCAAATAGCCATAGCTAGCATAACAAAGCCAAAGAAAATTTTTACTTTTTGCATCCAAGCTCCCGCCTTTAAAAAGCCAAGACCTAAACCAATGAAAAGCAAAGGAATTCCCATGCCAAAGCTCATGATAAAAAGGGCACTAGCTCCTAAAAGTGCATCGCCTGTGTTGGCTATGTAGATCAAAGCACCGGTTAAAGGAGCAGCTACACAAGGACCTACGATAAGAGCCGATAAAAAGCCCATGATGGCTATACCTAGCACTCCTTTGCCTTTTTCACTTTTTTTGTGGAGAAAATTTTGAAATTTTAAAGGCAGTTCAAAGCGAAAGCTTTCAAACATTGCCAAAGCAAGCAATACAAAAATTAGCGCAAAAAAGATCAAAACACTAGGTTTTTGCAAAAGTCCTTGAACGCTTGCTCCTAAAAAACTCGCTATAACTCCGGCAATAGCATAGGCTAAAGACATAAAAAATACATAAATAAAAGATAAAAAGAAGCTGTGCTTTTTAGAAAATTTTGTTTCGCTTTTAGCTACGATGAGTGAAGATAATATAGGAATCATCGGCAAAATGCAAGGAGTAAGTGAAAGTAAAAGTCCATAGCCTAAAAAGCTTAGTAAGATCCAAAAAAGATTATCTGTGGCTAAGAAATTTGCAATCATACTTTCTTCGGATTTTGCACTCAAGGTTTTTTGCTTTTCTTTATAAGGGGCTGAAATTTCAAATTTATTATCTTTGTGTTTTAGATCAAAATACCAAGTTTGAGGATTGTAGCATAAGCCTTGTTCGGAGCAGCCTTGGAATTGGAGTTTGATTTGATTGTTTTGATTTTGTGCAAAACGCTCAAGTAGTAGGTTAGGCAAGGCTAGATTTAAATCTTGATAATACACTTTTTCATTGAGTCTTTGGGTGCTAGGTGGGAGATTGATTAAAGAGCTGATATCGTTTTGATTGAGATAGAGTTTAAGTTGATTAGAATAAAGATAAATATCTTTTCCTAATTTGATATCGATTGATACAGCGCTATCATAAGAACTCGATTTTACTTCAAAGGCTTCATTTAAAGATAAAACAGAGGCAAATAAAAAATAACAAGTGAATAAAAGTGTAAAAATAAAACGCATTGTCATCCTAGGCTTAAATGTAAAATTTGTGATTTTAATGTGAATTATAGTTTGTTATGGTAAATTTGCTTTAAATATTTTATAAAGGTTGCTCATGCAAGAAAAAGTTCCAGCAAAGATTCAAGAGGAAACAAAAAAGGATGAAATTTATGTTTCTGTTAAAAAGAAAAAAAGCACTATAGAATATGAAAAAGATTTAAAAAATCTACAAATCGAGCTTTTGAAATTTCAAAATTATGTAAAAGCAAAGGGTTTAAAAGTGCTTATACTTATAGAAGGACGCGATGCAGCAGGCAAGGGCGGTGCGATAAAGCGTTTGATAGAGTATTTAAATCCTAGGGGATGTCGTGTGGTAGCTCTTGAAAAACCTAGCGATGTTGAAAAAACGCAGTGGTATTTTCAACGCTATGTAACGCATTTGCCTTCTGCAGGTGAGATTGTGATCTTTGATAGATCTTGGTATAACCGCGCAGGAGTAGAGCCTGTAATGGGTTTTTGTACTCCACAGCAACATAAAGACTTTTTAAGAGAGGTGCCTTTGTTTGAAAATATGATATCAAATAGCAATTTGATGTTTTTTAAATTTTATTTTTCTGTTTCTAAAGAGGAGCAAAAAAAACGCTTTGAAAAACGCCGCATTGATCCTTTAAAACAATACAAACTTTCTCCTGTGGATCAAAAATCTCAAGAATTATGGGATAAATACACCTTAGCAAAGTATTCCATGCTTTTAGCATCCAATACCCCAACCTGTCCATGGACTATCATTTCTTCAGATGATAAGAAAAAAGCAAGGCTTAATTTATTGCGTTTTATATTGTCAAAAGTGGATTATGCGGATAAAAAAATTGGAGATTTTTCAAAGATTGATCAAGATTTAGTAAGAAGTGGCGAAGAAGAAATTCGTAAAATGGAAGCAAATTTGGAAAAAATAGACAATAAAAAAGCAGATGAAAAAATAAAGGATTTGGACTAAAACTATGTTAGAACGCGTTAAAAATTTAAGTGATAAATACTATGAAAAAATTGTCAATTTAAGACATCAAATTCACATGCACCCTGAACTTGAATTTGAAGAGGAAAATACAGCAAGATTGGTATGTGAAATTTTAGATGAATATGGCATTAAGTATGAGAAAAATATAGCTAAAACAGGAATTTTAGCAAGCATAGAAGGAAGAAAACCAAGCACTAAAAAAGCTCAATGCGTGCTTTTAAGAGCGGATATGGATGCTTTGCCTGTGCAAGAGCAAACAAATCTTAGTTATGCTTCAAAAATCAATGGAAAAATGCATGCATGTGGTCACGATGGACACACAGCAGGGCTTTTAGGAGCGGTTTTGATCTTAAATGAATTAAGAGATGAATTTAGTGGAACGATTAAATTTATGTTTCAGCCTGCTGAAGAAGGAAGCGGGGGTGCTAAGCCTATGATAGAAGCAGGCATACTTGAAAATCCTCATGTGGATGCAGTTTTTGGATGCCATTTGTGGGGGCCTTTGCTTGAAAATACTGCTCAAATTGTAAGCGGTGAGATGATGGCAGGGGTTGATGTTTTTGATCTTGAATTTATAGGGAAAGGCGGACACGGAGCGCACCCTCATACGACTATCGATCCTATAGTAATGGCAAGCAAATTTGTCAGTGATGTACAATGTATCATTTCAAGGCGTTTAAGACCTGTGGATGCAGGGGTTATCACCATAGGGAAATTTCATGCGGGGACAACCTTTAATGTGATCCCACAAAATGCTATCTTGCAAGGAACGGTGCGTTTTTTAAGTGATGAAAATCAAAAACTTTTACAAAGTTCTATAGAAAATACAGCTAGAGCTGTTGCTTTAGAATTTGGGGGTGATTTTAAGCTTGATTATAAAAGAGAATATCCTCCTTTAATCAATGATGAAAATGCTGCAAAAATAGCTAGAAAAGCTTTTGGCAAGGTATTGGGCGAGCAAAATATCATTAGCGTAGCTAAGCCTGATATGGGAGCTGAGGATTTTGCTTTTTTAACGCGTGAAAGAATGGGTGCTTATGTTTTTGTGGGTATTTCAAAGGATTTGAAAAATCCTACCTTACACCATAGCTCTACTTTTTGCTGGGAAGATGAAAATTTAAAAGTCTTAATGCAAGGCGATAGTATGATGGCTTTAGAATTTTTAAATTCTTAAAAATATGAATTTAAAAATTCACAAAAAATTCACTTTGTATAGATACAATTGCGAGATTTATTTTTTAATTTAAGGTTTAGAATGAAAAATAGGGTCGTTTTGATTGTGGTGATTTTAGCACTTTTTGGAGTGGGCGCTTATTTTATATTTTTTAATGATAATGAAAAAATCACCTATCTTACCCAAAAGGTTAAAAAAATAGATATTTCTCAAACTATAGAAGCAGTGGGGAAGGTTTATGCTAAAGATCAAGTTGATGTGGGTGCTCAAGTAAGCGGGCAAATCATTAAGCTTTATGTGGATGTGGGTTCGCATGTAAAACAGGGTGATTTGATCGCGCAAATTGATAAAGATAAACAGCAAAATGATTTAGATATCACAAAGGCGCAGCTTGAAAGTGCTAAGGCTAATCTAGAAAGTAAAAAAGTCGCCCTTGAAATCGCAAGTAAACAATACCAAAGAGAACAAAAGCTTTATGCTGCTAAGGCAAGTTCTCTTGAAAATTTAGAAACTCAAAAAAATAATTTTTACACTTTAAAGGCAAATGTTGCAGAACTTAACGCTCAAGTAGTTCAGCTTGAAATTACTCTTAAAAACGCTCAAAAAGATTTAGGATACACAACCATCACTGCGCCTATGGATGGAGTTGTGATCAATGTGGCAGTTGATGAGGGGCAAACTGTCAATGCAAATCAAAATACCCCAACCATAGTCCGCATAGCTAATTTAGATCAAATGGAAGTAAGAATGGAGATAGCCGAAGCGGATGTTGGTAAGATAAAAATCGGCACGGAGCTTGATTTTTCTTTGCTTAGTGATCCTCAAAAAACCTATCAGGCAAGTATAGCAAGTATAGATCCTGCAGATACTCAAATCAGTGATTCAAGTACGAGTTCTGGCTCTTCAAGTTCTAGCTCTTCAAGTTCAAGTTCTAATAATGCGATATATTATTATGCTAAATTTTATGTGGCAAATAAAGACGATTTTTTGCGTATTGGTATGAGTATACAAAATGAAATTGTTGTTGCAAGTGCTAAAGATGTTATTGCTGTGCCTACTTATGCAATCAAAAATGACGCAAAAGGGTATTATGTTGAAATTTTGCAAGATCAAAAAGCAGTAAAAAAATAT
Source organism: Campylobacter sp. JH23 (assembly GCF_017846595.1). Taxonomy (NCBI): domain Bacteria; kingdom Pseudomonadati; phylum Campylobacterota; class Epsilonproteobacteria; order Campylobacterales; family Campylobacteraceae; genus Campylobacter; species Campylobacter sp. JH23. The sequence goes on from NZ_JAEQBP010000003.1 coordinate 158,245, forward strand.
GTTAAATTAGGCATTAAAGATTCTGTAAATACTCAAATTTTAGAGGGTTTAAGCGAGGGTGAATTACTAGTAGTAAGTTCAAGTGGTGATAATGCTGCTCCTAAGTTAAGATTGAGATTTTGATGATTTTCTTAAACAATATTTGTAAAAATATAGGCGAGAATGCCATTTTAAAAAATGTAAGTTTAAGTATAGAAAAGGGTGAATTTGTCGCTATCATCGGACAAAGTGGGAGCGGAAAAACTTCACTTTTAAATATCATAGGCACTTTAGATGAGCCAAGTAGTGGGAGTTATATTTTTGATGATTATGAAGTAACCCAGCTTAATAGCGATGAAAAAGCGAGATTAAGACGCGAAAAAATAGGCTTTATTTTTCAACGCTACAATCTTTTAAATCTTCTAAGTGCAAATGATAATGTCGCATTACCTGCTGTTTATGCGGGTAAAAAAGTACAAGAAAGAAATTTTAGAGCCCAAGAACTTTTAGGCAATTTAGAGCTTGAGCATAAGATAGAATCAAAGCCCAATGAGCTAAGTGGAGGACAGCAACAGCGTGTTTCTATAGCTAGAGCTTTGATGAATGGAGGAGAGCTTATTTTAGCTGATGAGCCAACAGGGGCTTTAGATAGTAAAAGCGGTATTATGGTGCTTGAAATTTTAAAAAAATTAAATACACAAGGGCATACCATAGTGCTTGTAACACACGATCCAAAAATCGCAGCACAAGCTAAAAGAGTGATAGAAATCAAAGACGGCGAGATTTTAAGCGATAGCAAAAAAGATAAGATTGTTTATCAAGGACAGGTTAAAAGTATGCCAAAAGAGAAAAAAACTCTTACCTTGCTTAAAAATCAAGCCTTTGAATGTTTAAAAATAGCTTATTCTTCCATACTTGCACACAAACTTCGTTCCATTTTAACCATGTTAGGGATTATTATAGGTATAGCTTCGGTTGTGTGCGTAGTAGCTTTAGGGCTTGGCTCTCAAGCTAAGGTTTTAGAATCCATCGCAAGACTTGGGACTAATACCATTGAAATTCGTCCTGGTAAGGGATTTGGGGATTTGCGTTCGGGTAAGACAAGGCTTAATTTTAGTGATTTAGAAACGCTTAGAAGTTTAGATTATTTAGAAGCAGTAGATGCACACTCTAATACTTCAGGCGTGGCAACTTACACGAATATTTCTTTAAGCGCTAGAGCTGAAGGAGTGGGAGTAAATAATTTTGCTATAGAGGGTTTAAAACTTCAAGTGGGTAGAATTTTAAATAATGAAGATATAGAAACTAATGCTAATGTAGCGGTGCTTGATTTTAATGCTAAGAAAAATCTTTTCCCTCGCCAAAAGAGTGAAGATGTTTTAGGGCGTGTGGTGATTTTTAATTCTCAACCCTTTAAAATCATAGGAGTTTTACAAAAAGATACAGAAAAGCCTATAGAAGATAATGTAGTGCGCCTTTATATGCCTTATACTACGCTGATGAATAAGCTTACAGGCGATAGAAATTTGCGTGAAATTATAGTAAAAGTAAAGGATGATGTGAGTTCTACTTTGGCTGAAAATGCTGTCATTAGAATTCTAGAAATCAAACGCGGACAAAGGGATTTTTTCACTTTTAATTCTGATACCTTTAAGCAAGCTATCACAGCAAATAAACGCACGACTACCATACTTACGGCTTCGGTGGCGGTGATTGCTTTGATTGTTGGGGGTATAGGCGTGATGAATATCATGCTTGTTTCGGTGAGTGAAAGAACAAGAGAAATAGGAATTCGTATGGCAATAGGCGCTAGAAGAGAGGATATCATGATGCAGTTTTTAATCGAAGCGGTGATGATATGTTCTATGGGTGCGATTTTAGGAGTTTTGCTTTCTGTTTTTGTGATTTTTGGTTTTAATACTCTAAGCACTGATTTTCCTATGATTTTAAATGCGTATTCTGTGCTTTTGGGTTTATTAAGTTCTGTTTTAATTGGGGTTATTTTTGGATTTTTCCCTGCAAGAAATGCAGCCAATTTAAATCCTATTAGCGCCTTATCAAAGGAATAAAATGAAAAATTTATTGAGTATTTTACTGGCATTTTTTTTAAGCGCCTGTGGTGTAAAACTTAGCTTGCCTAAAGAGCCTACAATGAGCGAAGAGAGCTTTAAAGACTTAAATATCACTTATGATTGGTATAAGGCTTATGATAATGCTAAATTGAATGAATTTTTAAATTTTGTTTTGTTAAATAATAGCGATATAAATATAGCTAGAAGCACTTTGCTGACAGCTTTAGCAAGGGCTGATTTGATAGATTATGATTTTTATCCGACTTTAAGTGCAAATTTGGGGCTTAGTGGAGAAAAGAATTTAAATTCTGGAGTCCAAAGTAAGAAATTTAGCAATAGTCTTAATTTAAGCTATGAGCTTGACATTTATGGAAGGATAAGGGATAGCTCAAGTGCGAGTGATTTTAGTGCAAAGGCTAGTGCTTATGATCTTGAAAATTTGAAAATCAGTATGATTAATACGGCTTTAAATGGTATTTTTGAACTTGCTTATTTTAATGATGTGGATAATTTACTTAAAGAGTATCTAGCTAATTTAGAACAAATGAGAGAGCTTTATGCTTATAAATTTGAGCTTGGAAAAATCGAAGAACTTGATTTGCTTAATATAGAGCAAAATTTATTAAAGGCAAGGCAAGATTTATTACGCAATGAGCAAAATCGCAATTTACTTATAAAAAATTTACAAGATTTGATAGGAAAGCAAGAGGGCTTTGCGTATATTGATTATTTTAAAGCTTTAACTCTTTCTGATTTTAAGAATTTAAATCCTAATTTTAATATTCCTTTAGAAGCTCTTGTGTATCGTCCTGATGTGCGTTCTAAGCTCAATACCCTTAAATCCGCTTTTAAAGACTATACTTCGGTGCAAAAATCAATCTTTCCAAGCATTTCTTTAGGCGGGGCTTTAAATGGCAGCGATAAGCAATTTGATGATAGTTTTAAATTTGAAGTTTTGAGTGGCAATATAAAAATTTCCTTACCTTTCTTAGACTATGGCAGAGTAAAGCAAAATATCAAAATTTCGCAGTTTGATTATGAGAGTGCGCTTGTTAATTACGAGCAGAGTTTACAAAGTGCTATGAATGAATTTGCCTTAAATTATAAAGACTATCAAAGCAATACTATGCTACTTCAAATTTTAAAAGATACTAGCTTTAAGCAAGAGTTGATCACTCAAGCTTATTGGGAAAAATATAATTTGGGTAAAAGTGAATTAAAAGATTATTTAGATGCTTCTAATACTTTAAATTCCGCTAAGCAAAGTTTGCTAGGAGCTAGGTTTAATCTTCTTAAAACCATCAATTCTTATTATCAAATCACAGCTTTAAGCTATGATGAAAGAAATTTGGAAATGCCTTAATTTGTATCGCTTTATCTGCTAAAATATCAAGTAGATAAGGCTTTTTTAATTATATTGATAAAATTAAAAATCAATAATGCACATATTTTTTTAAATCATCAAGCAATTTTTTAGCCATTAATTCATAGCCTTTAATGGTTAAATGTACATCTTGCAAAGAGAGTTTTTGCTCTATCCATTTATTTTTTCCACCGCTATCTTGCATGAATTGGTGCATATCAAAAAGAAGGGTTTTTTCTTCTTTGGCTACCTCATAAAGTGCTTGCCTTATAGCAAAAAAATCAGGAGCCAGGGTGTATTTTTTACCTTGTTTTTTTACTACAGTAGGAGGAGAAACAAGCATGATAAGGGCGTTTTTATTGTAAGTTTTGAGTGTGTGAATCCAATCTTTTAAATTCTTTTTAAATTTGTTTTTTTCAAAACCTTTAAAAAGTGCGTCATTAGAACCATAAGCAAGTAAGATTAAATCATTAGATAGGAGTTTTAATTCTTGCTCGCTTACTTTTTTATTCCACGACATCCAAAGATCGCTTTTTGCCCCATTGATCGCTATGGTATCTAAATAAGCATTATCCTCTTTGCTGGTGATAAAATATCCTCCTAATTGAGCGTTTTTTTGTAAGGCAGAAATTTGCAAAGGAAAAACAAGTTCGTATTCTTTATATGACCATTTATTGGCTACTGATCTTAGCTCATAGCTTTTGTTTTGAGCGTCTTTAATGCTAAAGGCATTGGTGTTATTTGGAGCTTTAAAGACAAAACCTACTTTAAATTTTTTCTTGTCTAAATTAGTATCAAGGGTGATTTTTGCACCCTTTTCTTTAGCCTTAGCTATTATCCCACCTAAAGGAAAATCAATACCTGCGGTGTCTGTATTTCTTGAATTTAAAATTTCATAATCTTTATAAGAATAATCAAGATTTAAATTTTGTTGATATTTGGGTTGCAAAGGGTAGGCAAAGCCTATGGAATTTGATTTTATCAAATATCCTCTAATAACACGCGGAAAAAAATCTGCTGCCGTGTGAGAATCTCCATAAATTCTAATACCTATGTTTTTATGCTCTTTAAGTTTTTGCTCCAAAAGCTTTAAGTCTTTTTTGGAAGCATAATTGCTTAAAGCACTTTTGTTTTTGGTTTGGCTTAGAATTTCATCTATGGTATGGTTTGTGTTATTTGCGTATAAATTGATTGAAAATATAAGAATTAATAATATAGCTTTAAATTGCTTAATTTGCATTTTCTTCCTTGATTGTTATATGTTGAAGCAAGAGTTTTGACATCTCTTTTGCTCCGTTTGAGGTAAAATGAATTCCATCGTCTGTTCTCATTTTTATACTTTTGTTGTTTTCATTTTTAATATAGGTTGAAAATTCATCATTAACGCTAAAAAATAGTTTTGTATTGATAAAAATTTGTTTATTTTTGAGAATTTCTTCGCTATAAATTTTGTTTAGAATTTGTATTTTTTCATTGAGTTCATTTTTTTTAACAGGAGGAATTTCAAACCAAAGAATTTTTGCATGATGTTGTTTAGCTATATTGATGATTTCATTTACTCTATAGGTGTAGATGTCAATCCAGCTATCTGAACCAAAGCGGTGATAAACTCCACCTTTTTTGATATCCCAAGGATCATTTGCCCCTAGTAAGACAACTAGATATTTAATGTTGGGATTTTTTGCAAAAGCTTCTTTGGTTGCTTTTGCCCAATCAAAATAAGATTTGTAAGAAAGTCCTGTATTTTGCTTGCTAAGATCATTAGCTTTTAAACCTAGATCAATTAAATCACGATTGAGTGCAATTGCAACGCCTTGCATTAAAGAATCGCCTATAAATAAAAATTCATCACCTTTATGAACTTCTAATTTGGTATTGTCAATAAAACTGACATTTTCGTCTTCTGTTTGCTGTATATCTTCAATAGTGGTGTTTTTATCGATAAAATCATTACTTGCATTAAGCTCATCCATATCTTCTTGAACCATGATATTTTCTTCTATATTTTGAGGTAGAGGCTCATTACTTAGTATTGCACGGATTTGTTCTAGTTTATTTTTAAAACCATTGGCCTCTTGCAAAATATCGTTTTTAGGATAAAATGTAAAGTGATATTTTTGCTCGATATAAGAAAAAATGCTTTGATTCATCACAAGGCAAACCAGTACAAAAACTATAATCAAAATAAAGAAGAATTTAATCATTTTCATTTAAAAACTCGAATAAATAAAATCAGGAATGCCATTTGGCATAAAAGCAAACACTAAAAGCAAGATAAAAGTGATTACAAACGGCTTGAGTAAAAACGGCGTAAGATTTAAAATCCTTACGCAATATTCTCTAAAATTAACAAATAAAGGATAAATCATAAAAAGCACAGCAAAGCTTGCAAGCATATAAATATCGTTATAGCTAGGAATTTGGAAGAAATTATTATAACAAGCTTTGAAGTATTCTAAGGCATCTTCTAAATTTTTATTATAATAAAAGAAAATCCAAGTAAAACATACAAATTGAAAGGTTAAAAATCTTCCTAAAGCTGGAATTTTTTGAAGGCTGAATTTGCTTAAAGCAAGTAAATGGATAAATACAATACCCAAGCCATGCAATAAACCCCAAACCCCAAAAGCCAAAGTACTTCCATGCCATAAGCCCGAAAGAATAAAAGCGATGAGTATATTAGCTACAGTGCGAGGCATTCCTTTTCTGTTGCCTCCTAAAGGAATATAGATATAATCTCTTATGAAAGTTGAAAGGCTGATGTGCCATCTAGCCCAAAATTCTTTAAGATTTTTAGCTAGATAAGGCATATTAAAATTCGGTGGCAAGGTAAAACCTAACATTAAAGCAAAAGCACAAACTAGATCTACATATCCACTAAAATCGCAATATATTTGCACCGCATAAGCGTAAATTGCACTTAGAAGTTGTATAAAATTATAAGATTGTGGAAAATCTAAAATATTTTTGGCATAAATTCCTAAGTAATTAGCAATAAGAACTTTTTTCACTATACCAAAAATAAGCAAAATGATGATCAAATTTGTATGTTTAAATTCGCGTTTTTGATAAGCTTGTTCGAAAAAAAACGCACTACGCATAATCGGCCCTGCAAGTAGGGTAGGGAAAAATGATAAAAAGGTTGCTAAATTTAAAAAGCTTTCTAAATGATGTTTTTTGTATACATCTACAAGGTAAGTAATAGAAGCAAAGGTGTAAAAACTAATGCCTATAGGCAAGATAAGTTCGATATTTAAAAAATCAAGCCCCAAAAAGCTTAGCACTTGATCAAGACTTCCTTTGATATTTGGAAAATATTTGAAAAAACATAAATTTAATATTATAAAAGTTATACAAGTAGCAAAAATATATCGTTTTCGACGCACAAAGATAAGCAAGGCAAAAAAATGTATAAAAAAAGTGTAAATAAATAAAATTAAAGCAAAATAAGGATTAATCAGTATATAAATAAGATATGAAAAAGCCAAGATTAAAATATTTTGTATTTTATAATTATCTTTAAATGCCCAATATATGGCAAAAAATACAATCATTAAAATACTAAATTCTAAAGAAAAATAAGTCATACGCTACCTAAGATGAAATTATAATTTTGCCTTTTTCAAGGCAAAAATATTATTTTTTAGACAAAGCTAAATTTTTGATATATTGATCAGCTAGATATAAGCCGTTTCCATTGTCACTGATGAGTTTGATTTTATCTACTATACCACGGAAAAGTGCTTCTTCTTCGTGCTGTTCGCTTACATACCATTGAAGAAAATTAAAAGTAGAATAATCTTTATTGGCTAGCATGTGCTCTACAAGATCGTTGATTGATTTTGTAATGCTTTGTTCATGCTCGTAAGTTTTTTCAAAAACATCAAGTAAAGATTTGAAATTTTGTTCAGGTTGCTTCACTTCTTTAAGCTCTACATGTGAATCTGTTTCATTAAGATAAGTTATAAGTTTTCTTGCGTGTTCGCTTTCTTCGCTTGCGTGTTGAAAAAGAAAGAGCCCAGCTCCATCAAGACTATTTTCATAGCACCAAGAACTCATACTTAGATATAAATTAGCTGCATACATTTCTTTGTTGATTTGCTCGTTTAATAAATCAACTACTTTTTTTGAAAGCATTCTATCTCCTTATTTTTATTTTTAGAATGTTTTTAAAATGATATATTGATTTTTTTAAAACAAGCTAAATTTTTAAAGGATTGAAGTTAAAATATATAAAATAAAAATAAAATGTTTCTAAATGAAATTAAGCTTTATATTTTATTACAAGTATAGATTTTATTTTAAGGCTGAAAATCTGCAAAGATTTTTAGGTGGGCGTGCCTTTAGAGGTTTCAAAAGGACTAAGTCCTTTGTCGCAAGACGGAATTTATTTCCGTCGCGAAGTAAAAAATGTTTCCAAAATGTTTCCAACTTTTTCTAAACTTCCGTTACTTTTTTAAAAGTAAGGAGAAAAAATGAAAAAAATTCTAGCTTTAAGTGTTGCAAGTTTTGCTTTAGCGGGTGCTTTAAATGCGGCTGATTTAAAAATCGCAGGTTCATCAACCGTGTATCCATTTACTTCTTTTGTAGCTGAAGAGTATGCAGCGATTCACAATACAAAAACTCCTATTGTAGAGAGTTTAGGAACAGGGGGTGGATTTAAAGTATTTTGCGAGGGCATAACTGACATTTCTAATGCTTCAAGAGCGATGAAATTTAGCGAATTTGAAACTTGCAAAAAAGCGGGAGTTACTGATATAGTAGGGATTATGGTAGGTTATGATGGTATAGTTTTAGCGCAAAATAAAGCCAACGCACCTTTAAATATCACTAAAAAAGAACTTTTCTTAGCATTAGCAAAAGAAATTCCACAAAATGGAAAACTTATACCAAATCCTTATACAAACTGGAATCAAATCAATAAAAATTTACCTAATCGTAAAATCAGCGTTTATGGTCCTCCATCAAGCTCAGGCACAAGAGATACTGTAGAAGAACTTGTAATGAGTGATATTTCTAAAAAAATTCCTGAATACAAAGGCGAGTATAAAACCATACGCCAAGATGGAGCTTATATTCCAAGTGGTGAAAATGATAATCTAATCGTTTCAAAACTTACTATCGATAAAGATGCTTTTGGGCTTTTTGGTTATGGATTTTTAGTAAGCAATGTGGATAAAATCAATGCAGCAGATATTGATGGTGTAAAAGCAGATGAAAAAAATATTGCTGATGGAAAATACGATCTTGCAAGAAGTTTATTTATCTATATCAATGCAAAGAAAAATCCTAAAGAAGCCTTTGAATTTGCAAAAATTTATATGAGTGATGATTTGGCAAAAAGTGGTGGAGAGCTTGAAAAAATAGGACTTGTTCCTTTAAGTGATGATAAATTAAAAGCTTCTCAAAAACATGTAGAAGATAGAAAAATTTTAAATGATGAGCTTGTAAAAGCTGGAAAAGTTTTTTAAGGAAAAACTTTGTTAAAAGAAAAAATAATCAAATTTGCACTTTTTTTATGTGCTTTTGTAAGCGTGATAGTAAGTTTTGCTATCATGCTTACAATTTTAATTGAAGCTTTAAAATTCTTTCAAAAAGAAAGCGTTGTTACCTTTTTATTCTCAAGTCAGTGGGCAGCTGATGCAGCTTTTATGAATGCAGATGGCACGAGTAAACAAGGTGTTTTTGGGGCGCTATCGCTTTTTTGGGGAACTTTTTATATTTCATTGATTGCTATGCTAACGGCTTTACCTTTAGGGGTTATGTGTGCTATATATTTAGGTGTTTTTGCTGGCAAAAAATCTAAAAATTACTTAAAACCTATTTTAGAAATCATTGCAGGGATTCCTACTGTTGTTTTTGGATTTTTTGCGGCTATAGTTGTAGCGCCTTTTATAGTGTGGTTTTTTTCTTTATTTGGGATACAGGCAAGTTTTCAAAGTGCTTTAGGCGCAGGTTTTATCATGGGGATCATGATAGTACCTATAGTGGCTTCTTTATCTCAAGATTGTATTGAAGCAGTAAGCGAGAAAAGGATTAATGGCGCTTATGCTTTAGGTATGACAAAAAAAGAAGTGGTTTTTGCTGTGATTTTACCTGAGGCTATTCCTGGTATAGTTGCAGCTTGTCTTTTAGGACTTTCAAGAGCCTTAGGTGAAACCATGATAGTGGTAATGGCAGCTTCTTTGCGTCCAAATTTAACGATGAATTTTTTAGAAGATATGACAACAGTAACGGTAAAAATCGTAGAAGCTTTAAGTGGAGATCAAGCTTTTGATAGTTCTTTGGCTTTAAGTGCTTTTTCTTTAGGTTTGGTGCTTTTTGTCATCACTTTAATCATCAATATGTTTAGCGTTTATCTTATCAATCGCTTTCACAAAAGGAAAAATTTATGAAAAAACTTTTTAAAAAAAGACAAAAAGCTTCAAAGTCTTTTAAAAGACTTTGTAAAATGGGGCTTTATATTAATTTAATTTTTCTTTGTATCTTTTTAGGAAGTGTGGCTTATCTTGGATTTCCTGCTTTTAAGCAAACCTATATTTTTGTAGAGGCTAATAGAAATTCTCCTGCTTATGATCTTTTATCTCGCGCAGAACAAAGAAAAATAAGAACAGGACAAATCACTGAAAAATCTTGGCTTTTGGCAAATTCAGAAGTAGATCAATATATGAAGCAAAAATATAATCGCCTTAGTGAAAAACAAAGAACTTTAGTCGATGATCTTGTGCAAAAAGGCGAGATAGAGCTTAAATTTAATAGCAATTTCTTTTTAAATGGAGACTCAAAATCTCCTGAAAATTCAGGAATTTTATCTTCAGTTGTAGGGACTTTGCTTGTTATGCTTGTTTGTATGGTTGTGAGTGTTCCTATAGGCGTTGCAGCGGCAATTTACTTAGAAGAATTTGCACCACAAAATATCCTTACGCATTTTATAGAAGTGTGTATTAACAACCTTGCAAGTATTCCTAGTATCTTGTTTGGACTTTTAGGACTTGGAGTGTTTATCAACCTTTTTGGAATGCCTCGTTCAAGTGCTTTAGTGGGTGGGCTTACTTTGGCGATCATGAGTTTGCCTATTATCATTGTTTCAACCAAAGCGGCCTTAAAAAGTGTGGATATCAATATGAAAAATGCTGCTTATGCCTTAGGTATGACAAAGGTTCAAATGGTAAAAGGCATTATGCTACCTTTAGCTATGCCTATGATTTTAACAGGTTCTATTTTGACTTTAGCAGGGGCTATAGGCGAGACTGCACCTTTGATGATTATCGGTATGATAGCATTTATCCCTGATGTAGCTAGTTCGATTTTTGATCCAACTAGCGTTTTACCTGCTCAAATTTACTCATGGTCGGCTATGCCAGAGCGTGCATTTTTAGAAAGAACAGCAGCGGGTATTATTGTGCTTTTAGGACTTTTAGTTGTGTTAAATCTTAGTGCAATATTATTAAGAAAATATTTTCAAGGAAAATTAAAGTGATAGCAAAAACAACAAATTTAAATTTATTTTATGGAAAAAAACAAGCTTTATTTGATATCAATATGCAAATAGAGCAAAACAAAATTACTGCACTCATCGGTGCTTCAGGATGTGGTAAATCCACTTTTTTGCGTTGTTTTAATAGAATGAATGATAAAATTGCAAAAATCGATGGTTTAGTGGAAATTGAAGGAAAAGATGTTAAAAATCAAGATGTAGTAGCCTTGCGTAAAAATGTAGGCATGGTTTTTCAACAACCCAATGTTTTTGTAAAAAGCATTTATGAAAACATCTCTTATGCACCAAAACTTCACGGTATGATTAAAAACAAAGATGAAGAAGAAGCTTTGGTGGTGGATTGCTTGCAAAAAGTGGGGCTTTTTGAAGAGGTTAAAGATAAATTAAAGCAAAATGCCCTAGCTCTTTCAGGTGGACAACAACAACGCCTTTGTATCGCAAGAGCTTTAGCAATAAAACCTAAGCTCTTGCTTTTAGATGAGCCAACTTCCGCACTTGATCCTATTAGCTCAGGTGTTATAGAAGAGCTTTTAAAAGAATTAAGTCATAATCTTTCCATGATTATGGTAACGCACAACATGCAACAAGGCAAACGCGTGGCTGATTATACTGCATTTTTTCATCTAGGCGAGCTTATAGAATTTGGTGAAAGTAAAGAATTTTTTGAAAATCCAAAACAAGAAAAAACTAAGGCTTATTTAAGCGGTGCTTTTGGCTGAGATTTATACAAAAACAAGTATCTTTGTATTAAAATTATATCCTTAAAAAAGAATTTTATAAGGATATAGTTTTGTTTGAAACACTTTTAAAACTAAGCGAAGAACCTTTAAAAAGCAAGATTAAGGATTTGTATTTTTCTAAATTTAATTATGTAGGTGCTAAGATTGATTTTTGTATCACTCAAAATTTAGGACTTTTAGGTGAAATTAATTTGCTTTGGGCTGAAGCCAAACAAGGAAAAAGTGAGCTTAAAAAATCTTTTGTACAGCTTGTGCTTACCATAGGAAAATATAAATTTTATACAGAGCAAACTCCAAATTTACTTTGTGCTTTTGATGGAGAAAAGATAGCTTTTTTACCCTTTGCTTGTTTGCAAGAAATTTTTTATCAAAGCGATATAAACTTTAGTGTAACGCCTAGCAATCATACAAGTGAGCAATTTTTAAAACTTCTAAAAGAATTAGATAGTATTTTAAATACAGCGCAAATTTTTTATTATGAAAAAAATGATGAAGAATTAAAAACTTTCATAAAAGAAAATCTTACAAGCGAAAATATAAGTAAAATTAAAATCGATAAAAACAATTTTGTAAGTATTTATCATAAATGGAATAAAATGGTTAAAGATACTATCAGTATTGATTGGAATTTGGCTAAAAAAAGCGGGATTATAGATGCTGATTTTTATTTGGCTGATTTGCTTTCAAGTGAAAATGAAACTATCAGTCAAAATTTATTTGCCATTCTTAAAAAAGATTATTATGAGTTTAATAAAACAAAAAGTGATTTAGGCTCTATCATTAACGAACGCACTTCTTTTAAAGATAATCAAAAAGCTCATCATGAATTTTGGGCGATTTACGAGCGTCCTCCAAGGGAAGAATTTTGGGATTATATTATAAAACGCAGAGATTTGCTTGTAGATCAAGATGTAAGAGAGCGAAAAGGAGCATTTTTTACCCCAAGAATTTGGGTGGATAAAGCTTGTGAGTATCTTTCTAAAACTTTTGGGGAGGATTATGAAGAGGGATATTATATATGGGATTTAGCGGGTGGAACAGGAAATTTACTAGCAAATTTTACAAATAAAAAAAATATCTTTTGTTCTACTCTTGATAAAGCCGATATAGATGTGATACATGAGCGTATAAAAAATGGTGCGAATTTGTTTGAAAATCATGTTTTTCAATTTGATTTTTTAAATGATGAATTTTTTGATAAGTGTGATGATAAGGGTAAAATCATCCAAAAATCAAAATTACCTTTAAATTTGCAAGAAATTTTAAAAGATGAAAATAAACGCAAAAAATTAATAATCTTTATAAATCCACCTTATGCGGAGGCTACAAGCGCTACACAGGTTACAAATACAGGAAAAAATAAAGATAAAGTAGCAAGAGAAAATAAAATTTGTGAAAAATATAAAGACATTTTAGGAAAAGCGAACAATGAGCTTTTTGCACAATTTTTTATCAGAATTTATTGTGAGTTAGAAGATTGTTTAATGGCTAGTTTTTCTAAATTAAAATATGTAAATTCTACCAATTTTATAAAATTTAGAGAGAATTTTAAGGCTAAATTTTTAAAAGGTTTTATGGTGCCTGCTGATACCTTTGATAATGTAAAAGGAAAATTTCCCATAGGATTTTTGATATGGGATATGAGTAAAAAAGAAGAAATTAAAAAAATAAAACTTGATACATTTAATAAAAATGGGAGTTTTTTAGGAATAAAAACTTTTTATAATGATCAAAAAGAAAGTATTAATAAATGGATCAAGATTTTTGATGATAAAAAATCACAAGAGAAATTTGGATTTATGGGAAACCCAAGCCCAGATTTTCAACATAATAGCCAATTATATCTTTCTCTTAACAAAGGAATAGAGCATTTTAATTTTTACATATTCTCGCTAAAAAACCTGTTAAATGGTGCTGTATATTTCTCTGTTCGTCATGCTATAAATGCTACTTGGATAAATGATAGAGATCAGTTTTTATATCCTAATGATTTATATAAAAATGATGATGAGTTTAAAAGTGATTGTTTAGCTTTTATGCTTTTTCATGGACAAAATCGCATAAGTGCAAAAGAAGGGATAAATCATTTCATACCTTTTAGTGAAAAAGAACTAGGTATCACAAAAGAAGCTTTTGAGAGTGATTTTATGTATAAATTTATAAAGGGCAAGATAAAAGATGAAAACTCACTTTTTGGTGATGAGTTAGTAAAGATAGAATTCAGTCTTGAAGCTCAAGAGCTTTTAAAAGCAGGAAAAGAACTTTTTAAGTATTATCACACACATAGCGAGGATAAAGGCTATCTTGTCAATGCTTCGTTTTATGATATCAAAGAATTTTTTCAAGGTAGGGATGAAAAAGGTAGGATGAATCGTCCTAGCCAAGCAAAAGACGAGCATTATAAAATTTTACTAAGTGATTTAAACATAGCTTTAAATGCTTTAGCTAAAAAGTTAGAGCCAAAAATTTATGAATACGGCTTTTTAAAAGAGTAATCATGGCAAAAAAACAACTCTCTTTAACAAGACTCAGTTTTCCTATATTTTGGGATTTGCTTTCTAAGTATTTAACCGTGATTATCAATACCGCTATGGTGTCGCATTATTCTAATTTTCTTGTTGGTGCTATGGGCGCTGGAAATCAAATTTTAGATCTTTTTATCACTATTTTTTCATTTTTAAGTGTGGGTTGTAGTGTGGTGATCGCACAAGCAATTGGTGCAAAAGATCATGTTTTAGCAAGAAAAGTGATTCATCAAAGTTTGTTCTTAAATGCACTTTTAGGCTTTGTATGCGGTGTGCTTATTTTATGGCATGGGGAGTATTTGCTTTATCTTTTAAAAATTCCACAAGAATTGCTCAAAGATAGCGAAATTTACTTACATATGCTTGCAATTTGTTTGTTTTTTGATGCCATAGGTATTGTTTTAGCTGCTATTGTAAGGGTTTATAATATGGCTTATTGGGTCATGTTTATAGGTTTTTTGATGGATATAGTGGTGATTTGTGGAAATTATTATGTTTTGCATTATACAAAGTCAGAACTTTTTGGAATAGGGCTTAGTAATATTTTTGCTCGCATTGTTGCTATAGTTGCTTTGTTTGCGATACTTTTTTATAAACTTAAAATTCATCTTAAAATCAAAGAAATGATAAAACTTGAAAAAGAAGTTTTAAAAAAGGTTTTAAATATAGGAGGATTTTCAGCAGGGGAAAATCTTTTGTGGATAGTCCAATATACTATAGCTTTTGCTTTTGTAGCAAGCTTAGGTGAGGCGAGTTTGAGTGTGCAAACGATTTATTTTCAAATTTCAATGCTTATCATGCTTATAGGACAAGCTATAAGCATAGCTAATGAAATCATAGTAGGTAAATTAGTCGGTGCTAGGTATGAAAATATCGCTTATAAACACGCTTGGCGTGCTTTATATTTTAGTGTAATAGCGAGTGCTTTAGTGGCGTTTTTAAACTATCTTTGTCAAGATTTTACTATGCAAATTTTAGGGCTTAAAGAAGAGCTAAAAAATTTAATGATACCTTTATTTGCTCTTTCAATCTTTCTTGAAATTTCACGAACTTTTAATATAGTTATGGTTAATTCCTTGCGCGCAAGTGGCGATGCTAAGTTTCCATTTTTTAGCGGACTTGTTTTTATGATGGGGGTATCTTTGCCTGTGGGTTATGTGCTTTGTTTTCATTTTAATCTTGGAATTTTAGGGGTTTGGATAGGATTTTGTGCAGATGAATTTTTGCGTGGAATGGTAAATTCATACAGATGGAAAAGTAAAAAATGGCAAGGCAAAGCTCTAGTTTAAAATCATTTATTTATAAAGATGAGTGCTATTTTTATTCTAAAAAACGCATAAAAACTTTAAGATTAAGGATCAATGAAAGGGGTGAATTTGTTCTTAGCATTCCTTATTTTTGCACCTTTAAAAGTGTTTATGAGTTTTTAGATAAATCAAGTTCTTGGATGAATGAGGCAAAAAAAAGATTTGAAAAAAAAGTTTTAAAAGATGATGAGTTAATCTTTTTAGCTAAAAAATATAAAATTATTTTTGATGAAAATGTCAAAAAAACTTATTTTGATAAAGATAAAATAATTTGTCAAAATAAAGCAAAATTAGATTTATTTTTAAGACAAAATGCTAAAAAGATTTTTACTTTTTATCTTAAAAAATGGAGTCAAAAAACAGGTTTATTTTACACGCACTTAAGCATTAAAAATATGAAAACGCGTTGGGGTTCTTGCAATCATAATAAAGCTTATATTAATTTAAATTTAAAACTCATTCAAAAGAGTTTAAGGGCTATTGAATATGTGATTTTGCATGAAATATGCCACTTAAAATTCCCTAATCACAGCAAAGAATTTTACGATTTTATTGAGTATTTTATGAGTGATTTTAGGCAAAGAGAGAAAGAATTTTTAAGTTAAAAATGTTATATTTATAGTTTATTTTTCAAAAAAGGCATAATATGACTTTGGATTTTGATTTTATTTATAATGCGGATAATGATATTTTTGAATATTTATTGCGTTTTTATGCGAAAAATTATAATTACACCCTTAGTAAAGAAGAAAATACTTATCATTTTTCTATCGATGCAGATGAAGAAAATTTAA
Organism: Campylobacter sp. JH23; assembly: GCF_017846595.1. Lineage (NCBI taxonomy): Bacteria > Pseudomonadati > Campylobacterota > Epsilonproteobacteria > Campylobacterales > Campylobacteraceae > Campylobacter > Campylobacter sp. JH23. The sequence goes on from NZ_JAEQBP010000003.1 coordinate 174,523, forward strand.
AGACTTTTTGCGATTCTTTGAATTTCATGAGTCATAGCGTTTTTTTGAAAAAATTTGATGTAAAAGCGGGGCAGGGTTTTAACCCTTGTATACCAGAAGATAAAGAATTTTCAAGATTTTCTTATATTACTCATTTAAATTCTAATGCTTATCAAGAAAAAAAACTTTTAAACAAAAACGAATGGGGCGTGTTTTGTGAGTGTGAATTTTCAAGCAATTTATCAGAATTTGAAAAAATCAATGAAGAAAATTTCAATACTTTTTTAAATCTTGCCTTTGATTTGTTAAGTCAAGAAAAAAAGATTTATTTGAAAGATAAAAACGGCATTTATGAATTTTCTTTGTTTAAGAACGAATTTATAGGAGATTTTTTACTTCCTTGTGATATTAAAGCTATAAATTCAGTTTTTGTTTGTTCAAATGAAAATTTAAAACTTCTTGCAAGTTTAGAAAAACCTTTGATGAAGCTAAGGCTTAATGCTATGTTTAGAAAAAATCACAATCTTGATTTTAGTGATTTTAAAATCAGACTTGCTAGAGATTTGTTTTGCTTTGCTTTAGGTTTGAAACTTTTTGAAAATGAGTATAAATTTTTAAGCGTAAAAAAGATAGAAGAGTATCAAAAAGATTTTTATATCAGTGCTTTAGATGAGCAAGTGGTGGTTTTGGAAGGCTTTGAATTTATCAATGCTAAGGCAAGAGAGCTTGTTTTTTCTAAAGAAGATAAAAATATGGCAAGAATTTCTTATCTTGTAAGCCGTTATAAAGAAAAGGCTTTTATTTTAGAGCTAAGTAAAGATGATGAAGATATTTTGCTTATCAACAAAGAGCTTAATTTGCTTAAACTTTGCTTACCAAAACACAGCAAAGAGCTTTATGAAGAGATACAAAAAGATGAAATCGGCGCAAGACTTTTAGAAAATTTTGCCAAAGAATTTCCGCTTTTAAATGAGAGTTTTGAACTTAAAAACAATTTTTATTCTTTACTTTGCTTGGTGGGTAGGGTGTTAAATTTGGATGAAAATTTACACAAGGCAGGAGAAAAACTTTTAAAAATCGCAGACGAATCTAAAATGCCTCGTGGAGTAAAGATTGATTATCGTTTGAAAGAAGATAAAAGTTTTGATTATACAAGAACTTTAAGATCTGCTATGAGTTTTATGTTAGCAGGTGTGGATAGTGCTAATATAGCTTATGGAGCGGTTGAGAGTTTGGCTTATTTCTTACGTGATACTTATGATGAATTAAGAGAGAAAAAGCAAAGTGATTTAGCACTTATAAGTGGATCTTTGTTTGAACATAAATCTTTGCTTAAAAATACTTTAAAACATCTTAAAAATTGTCAGTTAAGCGATGTGCCACTTAGGGTATAAGATCAAAATTTCAGGACTTGTTCAAGGCGTAGGTTTTCGTCCTCTTGTCTTTGAGCTTGCCTCTGAATTAGGACTTCATGGAGAAGTAAAAAATGATGGTTTTGGGGTAGAAATTATCCTTGCTTGTACCAAAGAAGAATGCGAGAATTTTATCTATAAGCTCAAAGAGAAGCTCCCACCTTTAGCAAGGATAGATAGTATTGATATCACAGAGCAAACGACTACAAATTATACCCATTTTAGCATAGGTACTTCTTTGCAAAATGCAAAAACTACTCCAATGCTTAGTGATTTTGCACTTTGTAAAGAGTGTAAAAAAGAATTTTTTGATGAAAAAAATCCGCGTTTTTTATATCCTTTTATCACTTGTACACATTGTGGGCCAAGATTTAGCATCATTAAAAATCTCCCTTATGATAGGTGCAATATCACAATGGAAGCATTGAAAATGTGTGAGTTTTGCAAAAGTGAGTATGAAGATCCTAAAAATAGGCGTTTTCATGCCCAGCCTATAAGTTGCCCTCAGTGTAAAATCGATGTTTTTTTAAAAAATAAAAAGGGTGAAATTCTAGCTCAAGATGATGAAGCTTTTAAGACCTGTGCTAAGCTTTTAAAGCAAGGAAAAATTTTAGCTATCAAAGGCATGGGGGGATTTCATTTGATGTGCGATGCCTTTAATCTTGAAGCTATAAAGGAGCTAAGACTTAGAAAAAACCGCCCCAAAAAACCCTTTGCCTTAATGTGTAGAGATATGAGCGATGCTAAAGAGCTTTGTTTTGTGGATGAAGAGGAAGAAAAACTGCTTGGTTCTATTTTAGCTCCTATCGTGATTTTAAAAGCTAAAAAAGCCTTTTCTTTAATCGCTCCTGATGTGGATAAACTCGGCATTATGTTAGCCTATACTCCACTGCATCTTTTACTTTTTAGATATTTTGATGGGATTTTAGTAGCAACAAGTGCAAATTTAAGTGGTGAAAGTATTATTAAAGATGAGGATAATTTGCTTAAAAAGCTTGGCAATGTTTTTGATTTTTATCTAGACTATGCAAGAGAAATTCACAATCCAAGCGATGATAGCATTGCTCAAGTTGTAAATGGAAAAACTATGTTTTTACGCACTTCAAGAGGTTTAAATCCGACTTATTTGGAAATTAAAAGCGATAAAAAAGGAGTTTTTTTAGCTTTGGGTTCGGAGTTAAAAAATGAATTTGTGATTTTTTATGAAAATAAACTTTTGATTTCTCCTTATATAGGAGATTTAAAAAGTGTTGATGTGCACGAGAGATTTTTTTCTTTGCTTGATTTTTTTAAACAAAGTTATGATTTGAGTTTTGATCAAATACTTTGCGATAAGCATCCTAATTTTAGCTATACAAAAGAATTTTACAATACTTATAAAATTCAGCACCATTACGCACATTTTTGCGCACTTTATTTTGAATACGAAAAAGAATTTAAAAAAGATGAAAAAGCTTTGGGTTTTATCTTTGATGGCACGGGTTATGGTGATGATGGAAGAATTTGGGGTGGCGAGATTTTTATAGGGAATTTAAAACAATACGAAAGAATCGCGCATTTTGAAAATTTCACCCTTATCAATAGCGATATAAAAAATATACAAAATTTAGCTTTGAGCTTGATTTGGCATTATGATTTAGAAGATGAGGCTAAGATATTTTTATCTAAAATTCCAAAAATAAAACTTGAAAATCTTAAAAAAATTCACACCCACTCTACACTTCAAACAAGTTCTTTAGGACGCATTATCGATGCTTTTGGAAGTATTGTTTTTAACTTAGAAAAAAGTTCTTATGAAGCTCAAGTTGGCTTAATGTGTGAAGCTTTTTATGATAAAAATCTTGATTTTTCTTATAAGCTTTTTGTAGAAAAAGGGCAGGTTAATTTTAAAAATTTAATCCTAGGGGCTTTGCAAGATGAAAAAACTAAGGCGATTACAGGTATGTTTAATGCCTTGGCAAATTTTATCATAGATTTTAGCAAAGATTATGATTTAAAAGTGCTTTTAAGCGGAGGGGTTTTTCAAAACAAAACCTTGCTTGAAATTTTAAAAGCTAAAAATTTTGATTTTTTTATACCTTTAAAGTACCCTTGTAATGATAGCTCCATAGCCTTAGGACAAATGGTGCATTTTTTAAATTTAGAAAAATAAAGCAAATATTCTAAAAACTCATAATTTTTTAATGCTTTTAAGGTTAAAATGAAACAAAAAATATATAAGGAAAGAAAATGTGTAAAGATTGCGGCTGCTCTATAAATTCAAGCCATACGCATGGTCATCATCACGACCACCATCATGAAAATCCAAGTTTAAAAGAAAGCAAAACCATAGAAGTGATTTCTAAAATTTTAAGCAAAAATGATGAAGAAGCTAAGCACAATAGAGCGCATTTTAATGAAGCTAACACGCTTTGTATCAATTTAATGAGTTCTCCAGGTAGTGGAAAAACTACGCTTTTAGAAAGCACGATTAAGGCTTTGAAAAATGAACTTAAAATTGCTGTGATTGAAGGGGATTTAGAAACCAATAATGACGCTCTAAGGGTAAAAAATGCCGGAGCTTTGGCATATCAAATCACTACAGGGCAAAGCTGTCATTTGGATGCTTTTATGGTGCATGAGGCTTTGCATCATTTAGCCATTGATGATGTGGATTTGCTTTTTATAGAAAATGTTGGAAATTTAGTCTGTCCTGCAAGTTATGATTTAGGAGAGCATTTAAATGTGGTTTTGCTTTCTGTTACCGAAGGAAGCGATAAACCGCAAAAATATCCTGTGATGTTTAAAAAGGCTGATATAGTTTTAATCACAAAGGCAGATTTAGCTCATCATTTTGATTTTGATGTTAAAGAGGCGACTAGGTTGATTAAAGAATTAAATCCTAGAGCAGATATTATCACCCTTGATGCAAAAAATGGCACCAATATGGAGCTTTGGTATAAGGTGCTTAAACTTAAAAAGGAGCTTTTTTAATGTGTTTGTCTATACCTTCTGAAATTTTAGAAATCGATGAGTTAAACAATGCTTTAGTACAAACTTTAGGCGTGAAAAGAAAAGTTAATTTGGATTTGATTGATGAACCTTTAAAACAAGGCGATTATGTATTAATCCATGTAGGCGTTGCTATGGAAAAAATCGACAAAGAAGCTGCACTAGAAAGCATTAAAACCTATCAAGAAATAGTAGAAAAAATGAATAGTGGAGAGATAAAAAGTGATGAAGGAGATTTGGGTTTAAATGAATTTTATCGATGAATTTAGAGATAAAGAAAGCATTTTAGCTTTAAAAAAACTCATAGAACAAGAACTTAAAAATCCTATTAATATCATGGAAATTTGCGGTGGGCATACGCATAGTATCATGAAATATGCTTTGCCTTCTATTTTGCCAAAGGAAATTAACTTTATCCATGGGCCAGGATGTCCTGTTTGTGTTATGCCAAGAGTTCGCATTGATACAGCTATCAAGTTAGCCTCCATGAAAGATACGATTTTTTGTACTTTAGGGGATCTTTTAAGGGTGCCTGGAAGTGAAATTTCTTTACTGGATTTAAGAGCTAAAGGGGCTGATGTTAGAGCGCTTTATTCTCCGCTTGAGGTTTTGGAAATTGCTAAGCAAAATTTAAACAAAAATATCATCTTTTTTGCTATAGGTTTTGAAACTACTACGCCTATGAGTGCTTTACTTCTTCAAAAGGTTATAGAAGAAAAAATAAATAATGTCTTTTTTCATATCAATCATATCACAGTTCCAGCACCTGTAGAAGCGATCATGAATGATGAAAATGTAAAAATCAATGCTTTTTTAGGTCCTTCTCATGTGAGTGTGATAACAGGTTATGGTATTTATGAGCCTTTAGCAGCAAAATTTAAAACCCCTATAGCGGTGAGTGGTTTTGAGCCAGTTGATATTTTAGAAAGTGTGTTAAATATCATAAAACAAAGCAATGAAGGCACTTTTAAAGTGTATAATCAATACAAAAGAGCCGTAAGCAAAGAAGGCAATGTTAAAGCACAAAATTTAGTAAAAAAATACTTTAGGGTGTGTGATTTTGAATTTCGTGGCTTAGGACTTATTAAAGATGGAGGCTTGGAGTTAAAAGAAGAATTTAGCGCTTACGATGCGAGTAAAAAATTTGATTGTACGGTGCAAAGTAAAAATGAAAGCAAAGCCTGTATTTGTGGGCAAATTTTAAGAGGTTTGGCCAAGCCTTATGATTGTAAAGTTTTTGGCAAGGCTTGTACGCCAAGAAGTCCTATAGGAAGTTGTATGGTTTCTGGCGAGGGTGCTTGTGCGGCGTATTATAAATACTCAAAGGTGAATGCATGAAAAATATTTCCTTAGCCCACGGAGGCGGTGGAGAAGAGATGAATGAGCTTTTAACTAAGCTTTTTGAGATCTTTGATAATGAAATTTTAAACGCAAATAATGATGCAGCGATTTTGGGAAATTTGGCTTTAAGCACAGATTCTTTTGTCTTAAGTCCTATCTTTTTAGATGATGAGGTAAATATAGGTAAGCTTTGCGTTTGCGGTTCTGTTAATGATGTTTTAATGGTAGGGGCAAAACCAAAGTACCTTAGCCTAGGACTTATTTTAGAAGAGGGTTTTGAGCTAGAAAAATTAGAACGCATTGTAAAAAGCATTAAAGAAGAATGTGAAAAATGTGGAGTTATGTTAGTTTGTGGCGATACTAAAGTTGTTCCTAAGGGCAAAGCAGATGAAATTTATATCAACACTACTGCTTTAGGTGAAATCATCGCTAAAAAAGAGAGTAAAAATATCAAAGCAGGGCTTAGCATACTTCTTTCAGGCGATATAGGAAGGCATGGAGCCAGTGTTTTAATCAAAAGAAATGAGTTAGAAGCTGATGTTAAAAGTGATTGTAAGGCTTTGGATAAAGAGGTTTTAGAGCTTTTAGAAAAAGATATAAAGGTTGTAGCAATGAGAGATGCTACTCGTGGGGGGCTTAGTGCGGTTTTAAATGAGTGGGCAAAGCAAAGCGGAAATGATCTTTTGATCTTTGAAGAAAAAATCATCGTTCAAGATGAGGTTTTAGGACTTTGCGAGCTTTTTGGTTATGAAGCTTATGAGCTTGCAAATGAAGGCACTTTCATACTGTGCGTGGAAAAAGAAGATGAGTTAAAAGCCTTAGAAATTCTAAAAAAATACAATGTAAATGCGAGTATTATAGGAGAAGTTTTAGAAGAGAAAAAAGCACGCGTGATCTTACAAAACGCTTATGGGGCAAAACGCTTTTTAGAAAGCCCTAAAGGCGAACTTTTACCAAGAATTTGCTAATGCACGAATTAAGTATAGTAGAATCTTTAATCGAACTTTGTGAAGAAAATGCCTTAAACAATAAGGCTTGCAATGTACAAGAAATTTATGTAAAAATTGGGCGTTTAAGCGGTATAGAAGTGGATCTTTTTAAGCGTTGTTTTGAAACTTTTAAAGAAAACTCAAATATTTGTAAAAATGCTAAACTTTTTATAGAACTTGCCCCACTTGAAATTTTATGCTTAAAATGTGATCAAACAAGCATTTTAGAAGAAAATGTTTTTAAGTGTCCTAAATGTCAAAGTATAGAATACAAAATCACACAAGGTGAGGATTTACACCTTATGCGACTTGTGATGGAGTGAATCAAAAAATTGATTTTTTGCAAAACGATAATCTCTTAAATAAAGAATTTTAGGGAAATTTTACAAGAAATTTAAAGAGCAAAATAAGAAATGAGATTGTCAATAATCTAACTTTTTATAATCCTTGCAAGCTTTAGCAAAGTGGCGATTAGAAATTCTTTTTTAGCAAGTTTGGAATTGGTTTTAAGTTCGTATTCACTTTTAAGCAAAAGGTTAAAAATTTCTTTATAATGTTTGATTTTTAAGCTAAAAGCTTGTTCGTTTAAATTTTGTGCTACTTGAGGCGGAGGAGTATAACCTAAGAGTTCTTTAAAATCCACTTTCCCATAAATTTTAGCATAAAGAGCAATTTTAAAAAGACGGTAAAAGGCAGAACTTAAAGAGTTAATCAAAGCAATTTCATTAAAATTATCCAAAATCTTCTCAAGCTCATTTTTAAAATCGGCTCTTTTTAAAATCTTTTCAAAGAAGCTTTCAAAACTTCCTATGTTTAAGCTATAACAATATTGCTCTATGGTTTTTTCATCCACTCTTAAGCCGCTGAATTTATTAAGCTCGCTAGCAGCAAGATACAAATTCTCATCAAAGCTTGTAAAAAGGGTAAATAAAGCATTTTGAGTGATTTCTATATGGAGTTGTTTTGCTTTTATGCTTAAAAGCTCTATCCCTTCTCTTGCGTTATTGGCCTTGAAAAAACGCACAAAATTAGGAGAAAAGATTTTTTCTATATCGCTTTGTTTAGAGCTTTCATCGTAAAGTTCTAAAAGTAAGAAATTGTCTTTATTGTTTTTACAAAGCTCAACTAAAACTTTAAGTTCTTTTGTGGGAATTTTTTTAGAAGTTTTGATTTCTAAAAGCTTTTTTTCGCTAAAAAGCGAACCTCCGCTTAGAAAATCACTTGCACGAGTAAAGCTGTATTCTTCAAAAAATAATTTTAAAATTTCATCCGCTTGGTATTTTTCCTTGATAAAATCAGCATAAAGCTCACTTTGAAAATTATCAGCTCCATAAAGAAAGAAAAAATTATCAATTTGATTTTTGGAAAGTAAATTTTGAAGTTCTTTTCTATACATTACTTTCCTTTCTAAGTCTTTGGGTGATTTTTGCATAAATTTTTGCCATGATGATGTCAGCTTCTAAAATTTGCACTTCTACGCTTTCTAGTAAATTTACCCGCGTATCATAAAGGATGATATCAGCTCCTTTGATCTCATCATCAAGTTTTGCTATACAAATTCCATCATTTTGCACTACTAGGGCTTTAAATTTTTTGCCTATATTTTTAGCTGCCCATCTCGCAAATTTTCTATCCATAAAATCATAAGCGACTTTATCAGCCTCTCTTTCAAGCACGCTAAGGTTTTCGCAAGTGCTTTGTATATTTAAAAGTAGGTAATTAAAAAGTTTTTCATCTTTTTTTTGTTTAGCTTTTAAAAGTCTATGTAAGATAAGATCAGAATACCTGCGTATAGGACTTGTAAAATGTGAGTATTTGTCAAAACCTAAACCAAAATGCCCCCCGTTTTCGCTAGAATACTCTGCCTTTTTTTGAGCTTTAATGATGAGTTTATCCACTTCCGCTCTTAAGCCAAGCTCATCGGCTAAAGCTTGTATATCGCGTATAAGCTCAGGCAGGTTAGGTTTTAGTTTTACATCGATTCCAAGCTCTAAAAGTTCATTTAAAAGTCTATCTATCTTTTTCATATCTGCACTAGAGTGATTTCTAAAAACACCTACATCGATGAGTTTTGCTGCGGCTTTATTGGCTAAAAGCATACAATCTTCGATCAAATTATGCGAAGGCGTGTCTTTTTCAAAAACTGTGCTTTTTAGACTTAAGTTTTCATCTAGATTCATTCTTAATTCTTCGGTGCGAAATTCAAAGGCATTTTTAAGACGCATTTTGCGTAAATTTTTTGTGATTTCAAAAAGCTCATAAAGCCATGAAAGCTCTTTTAAATCAGGTTTTTGTATCAAAATTTCATCAACTTCATCATAATTAAAACGGCGTTTTGAGTTGATAATACCTTCAAAAAGTTCTTCTTTTATGACTTTATTTTCATGATCGAGTGTGATTTTAAAACAATACACTAAGCGATCTAAATGAGGCTTTAAAGAACAGATATTTTCACTCAAAGGACGAGGTAGCATAGGTATAGCAATATGTGGAAAATAAATAGAAAATCCACGATTTCTTGCTTCTTTATCTATAGCGCTATAAGCATGAACATATTCGCTAACATCAGCAATAGCTACATAAATTTCTCGTTTTTGAGTGTCAAAATAAATCGCATCATCAAAATCTTTTGCATGTATAGGATCTATGGTGCAAAAAGGCAAGGCTCTTAAATCCATGCGATTTTTATACATGCTTGCATCAACGCTATCGCCGTTTGCTAGAGCTTCTTTGATGCAAGCGTCGCTAAATTCGTTATTTTTATTAAAAAGAGCTAAGGAGATTTTTTCATCTACGCTTTCATCATCGATATGTCCTAAAACTTCTATGATATTGTTATTTTCATTTTCTATTTTTAAAATTGTCCCTAAAGGTAGTGCTTTTAAGGATTTTTGAGAAGCTTTTAAGGTGGTGCTTAATCCTGTTTTGATATTCATTCCAAGAACTGCTTCGCCGTATCTTTTGGTGATAACAAGTGAGGTTTCATTAGCTCTTTTTAAAACCAAAACCACTTTAGCACTAGGGCGTTTTTTCTTTAAGGGGAGTAATTTAGCAGCAACGATATCTTTGTAATTTGCTCCTTTTAAATTTTTATTTTCTATAAGCAAATCTTTTTTAAAACTCTCATCAAAACACTGTAAAAATCCTGTGCCCTTGCTCGAAATATCAAGGGTTCCAAAAACATAGCCATTATTAAGATAGTATCTATTTTTGTGTTCTTTGATGATGTTATTAGCTAGAAGCTCTCTTAGAATTTGTTTAAATTCATTGCTAACTTCATGAGCACTTATGCCGTAATTAAGATTGTTTAAAAATTCTTTCACTGCTTTACTTTATGTAAATTTTCTTGAGAATTCTTGCATAAAGTTTATAAAAAAAATATGAAATTTAAAACTTTATTGTTATAATAAGATCTTTAATTTTGAATTTATTAAGGAGTAAAATAATGGCTGTTACAGTTTATTATGACAAAGACTGTGATTTAAGTTTGATTAAATCAAAAAAAGTGGCAATTATAGGCTTTGGATCTCAAGGACATGCCCATGCTATGAATTTAAGAGACAATGGGGTTAATGTTGTCATCGGGCTTCGTGAAGATGGGGCAAGTTTTTCTAAAGCAAAAAGTGCAGGTTTTGAAGTGATGAGCGTAAGCGAAGCTTCGAAAGTAGCAGATGTGATTATGATTTTAGCTCCGGATGAAATTCAAGCTGATATTTTCAATGCGGAAATAAAACCAAATTTAAGTGAAGGCAAGGCTATAGCTTTTGCACATGGTTTTAATATACATTATGGTCAAATCGTAGCTCCTAGAGGTATAGATGTAATCATGATAGCCCCAAAAGCACCTGGGCATACAGTAAGAAATGAATTTGCTATAGGTGGTGGAACTCCTTGTTTAATAGCGATTCATCAAGATGAGAGCAAAAATGCTAAAAATTTAGCTTTAAGCTATGCAAGTGCGATCGGGGGTGGACGTACAGGTATTATAGAAACAACCTTTAAAGCCGAAACAGAAACAGATCTTTTTGGTGAGCAAGCTGTGCTTTGTGGTGGGCTTAGTGCTTTGATCCAAGCAGGATTTGAAACTTTAGTTGAAGCAGGATATGAGCCTGAAATGGCTTATTTTGAGTGTTTACATGAGATAAAACTTATCGTAGATTTGATCTATCAAGGTGGAATTGCAGATATGCGTTATTCTATTTCAAACACTGCAGAATATGGCGATTATATCACAGGACCAAAAATTATCACTGAAGAAACTAAAAAAGCTATGAAGGGCGTTTTAAAAGATATACAAGATGGAAATTTTGCTAAAGATTTTATTTTAGAACGCCGTGCAGGTTTTGCAAGAATGCATGCAGAACGCAAAAATATGAACAATTCTTTAATCGAGCAAACAGGCCGCAATTTACGCGCAATGATGCCTTGGATTAGTGCTAAAAAATTAATCGATAAAGATAAGAACTAAAATTGTCAAAAAAACTGATTCAAATCAAGCGTTATTTAATCATCGCTATACTTTTTTTAATATGCGTGATTTTATTTTTGGGAATTTTGATTCAATATCAAGATTCTCAAAATGCATTAAAATTCGCTCAAAATTCTAGTAAAAATATAACAATAGAACCCAAGCAAGAAAATATATCCAATGAAAATCATTTGGGTATTTTTAAAGAAATTCCTTATAAAGACGAAAATGATAATTTTCAAGAAAACAATCAAAGCATTTTAGAAGAGCAAATAAAAGATTTAAATTTAAGTAGTATTATAGATGGAAATTTAAGCAAAATAGATGAAAATTTAAGCCTTGTAGTAGAACAAAATTTAAGCAAGGAAGAAAATCTTACAAAAGATATGAATTTAAGTAAAACAAAACAAGCCCGCCTTGCTATCATTATAGATGATATGGCGAACATAAGTCAAGTTAGGGCTTTACAGGCATTAAAACTCAAACTTATCCCTTCATTTTTTCCACCCGATAAAAATCATATCGATACCCCAAAACTTGCTCTAAAATTTGATTTTTATATGGTGCATTTGCCTTTAGCGGCGATGAATTATACTAAGCCTGAGCTTGATACCTTAAATCCAAGCGATAGTGAAAAGCGTATTTTTAAAAAAATACAACAAGTGAAAAAAGATTTTAAAGATTTAAAATTTATCAACAATCATACAGGAAGCTTATTTACAAGTGATGAAAAAGCAATGAAAAAACTTTATAAAGCCTTTGAAAAAGAAGAATTGATTTTTGTAGATTCTAAAACCATAGCAAGCTCTAAAGCGCCTAAAGTGGCTAAGGCTTTGGGGCAAATTTATATACAAAGAGATGTGTTTTTAGACAATCGCGATGATGTTGCTTATATCAAAAATCAACTCATAGAAGCGGTAAGGCTTGCTAAGCAAAAAGGCTTTGCGATAGCTATAGGACATCCTAGAAAAAATACTTTTAAAGCCTTAGAGCAAAGCAAAGATTTGCTTAAAAGTGTTGAGTTGGTGTATTTAAGTGAGATTTATGCAAAGTGAACTACCAAGCGCTTATCTAGAGCTTTTTAAAGAGTTGAAAAATCCTCCTAAAAAACTTTATTATAAAGGAAATTTAAAACTCTTAGAACAAAGAAAGATAGCCATTATAGGCTCTAGGCGTATGAGCACTTACACTAAAAATTGCGTTTTTGAGCTTTCAAATTTGCTTAAAAATTCAAAGATAAGTGTTGTAAGCGGAGGTGCTTTGGGTGTTGATATCAGTGCAAGTATGGCGGCTATGCCAAACACTATAGGGGTTTTTGCCAATGGTCTTGATGAAATTTATCCTAGAAGCAATGAAAAAATTATAAAACAAATTTATGAAAATGCTTTGGCTTTAAGCGAAAACGAATCCTACTATAAGCCTAAGCCTTATGATTTTTTACTTAGAAATAGGCTGATTGTCGCTTTGAGTGAAGCCGTTGTTGTTGCGCAAGCAGATTTGCAAAGCGGCTCCATGCAAAGTGCAAGACTTGCTTTGGAGCTTAATAAACCTTTATATGTTTTACCCCAACGCAAAAATGAAAGCGATGGGACAAATTTACTCTTACAAGAAAAAAATGCGAATTTGCTTTTAGATTTTAAAGAATTTGCAAGTTGTTTTGGGGTTATAGAAGAAGAAAAGGATGAATTTTTAGACTTTTGTAGACAGGGCGTAAGCGTGGATGAGGCAACTCAAATTTATAGAGAAAAAGTCTATGAGTACGAGCTTGAAGGAAAAATTTCCATAGAAGGTCTTTTTATAAGGGTTTTGGTATGAGAGCTTTGGCCTTAGATGTGGGTTTAAAGCGTATAGGCGTGGCGCTTTGTATAGATAAAATCGCCATTCCTTTAGAAGGTATAATCAGAAAAAACCGCAACCAAGCTGCAAATGAAGTTAAAAATTTACTTCAAATTCATGATATTTCTTTATTGATTGTAGGTATTCCTAAGGGAGGATCGAGCGAAGAAGAAATGACAAGGCGTATCAAGCATTTTGTATCTTTGCTTGAATTCGATAAAGAAATTCGCTTTGTAGATGAAAGCGGAACAAGTAAAGAAGCTTTAGGATATGGTGTGGCTAATACACGCAAAAAAGATGCCAAGCTAGACTCTTTAGCAGCTTTAATCATGATAAAGGATTATTTTGGAATATAATCTAGCCAGTATTTATAATGATAAAGAACTTGAAAATCTTAAAAATTCTTTTAAATTGCCCAAAAAAATATGCTGTTTTATAAATCGCCTAAAATGTGATAATTTAACACTTGAAAGAGAATTTCAAGATTTGAATTTAGAGTATAAAAAGCTTAATGAGTACTGCTATCTTTTTAAGGCTTGTGATAAAAGTATTTTAAGCTCTATGCAAGCTTTTAATGAATTTAAATTTTATATACAAAATTATGCTTCTTATTTGTGCGCTTTAAATTTGGATGTAAAGGCAGGGCAGAGTGTTTTAGATATGTGTGCAGCACCTGGTGGAAAAAGTATCAATCTTGCTAATTTTATGCAAAATGAAGGTTATCTAGCTTGCAATGAAGCAAGTAAAGATAGGTTTTTTACCTTGCAAAAGAATTTGAAAAATTATGGAGTAAAAGCTCGAGTTTTTATGAAAGATGGTAAAAATATAGGAAATTTATGCCCTTTAAAATTTGATAAAATTTTACTTGATGCACCTTGTTCTACTTTAGCAAAAATGGGTTTAGAATTAGAAAAAAGTTCTAAAGAGATTAAAAACATAGCTAAACTTCAAAAAAAACTTTTACATTCTGCACTCAAGGCTTTAAAAGTAGGCGGAGAGCTTGTTTATAGTACTTGCACTTTTACCAAAGAGGAAAATGAAGAAGTGATAGAAAATGCTTTAAAAAGTGATTTTGATATAGAGCTTTTGGATATAAATTTAGAAAATGCTTTGGCAAAAAATGGGCAAAGTAGCGAATTTGAAGCGATTTCTAAATGTAAACGCATTTTACCTTGTGAAGAATACGACGGATTTTTTATCACTAAATTAAGGAAAAATTGATTTTAATTCTTTAAGGCTAAGTTCGCATAGAAGCTAAAATTTCATTATATATTAAAATTATTCACATCTTCAAGTAAATTCACAAAAAAACTTAAAAAACAATAAATGTTTTTTTGGAAAATTTAAAACTTAAAGTCCTATTTTTAGGGCTTTGAAAAGAAAATCACATCGTGAAAAGCCTGTGAATAAAAAATAAATTTTTTAAAACTTAAAAAGATAATTTCACTCGTAATTTCTAATTTTTTCTAGTTTAGGTGCTATAACAAAACGACAATAGCTTTGATTGGGATTGTGTATAAAATAATGCTGATGATAATCTTCTGCTTTGTAATATTTTTGAAGTTTATAAATTTGTGTGACAATCGGAAGTGAAAAATTAACTTGTTCTTTTTTTATAAAATCTTCTATGGTATTTTTATCGCTTTGGTTTTCATAAAAAATTGCCGAACGATATTGAATTCCTATATCAGCTCCTTGTTTGTCAAAGCTAGTTGGATCATGAATTTTAAAAAATAAGCTTAAGATTTGTTCTAAGGAAATTTTGGCTTCATTGTAAATGATTTTAACCACTTCTATATTGCCATCGCCATTGCAAACACTTTCATAGCTAGGATTGTCATTTCCACCTGTGTAGCCTACTTCAGTGTGTATAATGCCTTCAAAATTTTCAAAAGCAGCTTCTACACACCAAAAACATCCACCACCTAAAATGATATTTTTCATAAAGAATTTCCTTAAAGATTTAGCCTATAAAAGGCTAAATAAAGAATTTATTTGTAGTTTTTAATCGCTTTTTCTAAAATTTCAACAGCAGCTTTTTCATCTTTGAAATCTTGCACTTTTACCCATTTGTTAGGTTCTAAGATTTTATAAGTTTCAAAGAAATTTTTGATTTTATTTAGAGTTGCTTGTGGTAAATCAGTATAGGTTTTGATATTGTCATATCTTGCGTCGATTTTAGAATTTGGCACAGCAAGAAGTTTTTCATCCATTCCACTTTCATCTTCCATGATTAAAACACCGATTAAACGACATGGAATAACTGCGCCTGCTTGGATAGGGTATTCATTTAAGACTAAGATATCCACAGGATCGCCATCATCAGCTAAGGTATTTGCGATAAAACCATAATTTGCTGGATAAAACATCGCGCTAGCCATAACGCGATCCACCATGATCGCACCGCTATCTTTATCGATTTCGTATTTAATACTTGAGCCGTATGGAATTTCAATTACAGCATTGATTTTGTTTGGAATATCTCCGATTTTGATTTTGCTTAAGTCCATTTTTTATCCTTATATACTTTGAATTTTTTTAATCAACTCTTTCATATCAGCAACGATAGGTTCGATAGTGCGTTCTCCATCGATAATGAAATGAAGTTTTTTCTTTTGGTAAAAAGAAATGATTTCTTCTAGTGGCTCGGTATACACTTTCATTCTATTATAAAACACTTCTTCGTTGTCATCTGCGCCACGACTTCTTCCTAAAACGCGATCTTTAGCTACTTGTTCACTCACTCTTACTTCGATTACGCCTTTTAGACAAATTTCATTTTGCTCGCTTAAAACTTTATCAAATTCTACCATTTGCTCCACACTTCTTGGATAGCCATCGATAATAACTGTTTTTGTAGGAGCAGCTTTTAGCGCTGAAACTATAGTATTTATAACTACATCTAATGGAACTAAATTTCCCTTAGAAATAAAACCATCTATGGTTTTGCCAAGTTCACTTCCGCTTGCTACTTCCGCTCTTAAAAGATCTCCTGTAGAATAATGAGTAACATCCGCATCAGCTTGTGCAATCAAACTAGCATCTGTAGTTTTTCCGCTTCCTGGTGCACCTATAATTAAAAATAATTCTTTCATTTTATATTCTCCCTTAATTTGATTCCTAATTCTCTCATGGTTTCATTGCTAGCAGCTGAAGGAGCATCCGTCATCAAGCATTGTGCTCTTTGAGTTTTTGGGAATGCTATAACTTCTCTTATGCTATTTGCTCCTGTTACTAGCATGATAAGTCTATCAAGCCCTATAGCAATACCTCCATGTGGTGGAGCGCCAAAACTTAGAGCATCAAGTAAAAATCCAAATTTTTCTTTTTGCTGTTCTTCATCGATATTGAGTAATTTAAAAACTTTTTGCTGGATATCATTTTTATGAATTCTTATACTACCACCACCCAGTTCAACGCCATTAAGTACAACATCATAAGCGATAGATGATATTTCTTCTAAGTCGGCCTCATCGATATTTTTTGGCATAGTGAAAGGGTGGTGCATTGCAGAATAACTTCCATCATCATTTTGTTCAAACATAGGAAAATCAACTACCCATAAAAATTCCAAAGCATCAGGGTTGATTAAATTAAGTTCTCCAGCTAGGAAAATTCTAAACCTTCCCATATAATCAAGCACAGTTTTTTTAACCCCTGCGCCAAAAAATACCACATCGCCTACTTCAAGTTCACAACGCTTAATAAGTTCGTTTAAATCCTCTTCGTTAAAAAATTTGCAAAGTGGACCTTTAAGCCCATCTTCTTTAACTTGTATAAAGGCTAAGCCTTGAGCTCCAAATTTGCGTACAAATTCTTCAAATCTTTGCATTTGTCTTTTTGAAAAGATAGTATCACCCTTTGGAACGCGTAAAGCTTTGACACGATTTTTTTTGCTATCTTTGGCAATATTTGCAAAAATTTCATTATTTGACTTTGCAAAGATATCTATAACATCGATCAGTTTTAAATCAAAACGCAAATCAGGCTTATCACTTCCGTAGTTTTCCATAGCCTCTTTGTAAGGCATTTGTCTAAAAGGGATTTGAATTTCTTTACCACAAGCTTTAAAAATATCTTTTAAAAAGGTTTCAGCCGTAGCAATCACATCTTTTTGCTCGCAAAAACTCATTTCAACATCAATTTGTGTAAATTCAGGCTGACGATCTGCTCTTAAATCTTCATCTCTAAAGCATTTAGCGATTTGAAAATAACGATCAAAGCCGCTACACATTAAAAGTTGTTTGAAAAGTTGTGGGCTTTGAGGAAGAGCATAAAATTCTCCTTGATGTACGCGTGATGGTACAAGATAATCTCTTGCTCCTTCTGGAGTGGCTTTGGTTAAGATAGGGGTTTCAACTTCTAAAAATCCCATATTTGCTAAAGAATTTCTAGCAGCTATACAAGCTTTGGAGCGTAGAGCAAAATTTTCATAAAGCTTAGGATTTCTTAAATCTAAAAAGCGGTACTTAAGGCGTAATTCTTCATTTACACTTTCATCACCTATGCCAAAAGGAGGGACAGCACTTTCATTTTCGATAATGAGCTTGCTTACTACTACTTCAATTTCACCGGTTTTTAATTTAGGATTTGTAAGTCCTTCTCCTCGGGGTCGAATTTTTCCTTCGGCTATTAAAACAAATTCATTTCTTGTGCGAGAGGCTATTTCATGAGCTTCTTTGCTATCATTTGGATCGCATACAAGTTGGATAATACCACTACGATCTCTTAAATCAATAAAAATTACGCCGCCATGATCTCGGTAGCTATTAACCCAGCCGCAAAGTTTAACCACTTCGCCTATGTGGGTAGAATTTAAGTCTGTATTGTAATGACTTCGCAAAATTTTTCCTTGAAAATTAATTTTTTTAACATATAAGTTAAAATTATAATATTTTTATTCTTTTGCTTAGCTAAGATTTGTTATAATTTTTTATGCAAAATAAAATAGATTATAAAAACATTAAAAAAATCGGACTTGCGGCGCGTCCTAATTCAAATTTAGACAAGGAAATTTTGATTCTAAAAGAAATTTTAGAAAAAAAAGGTGTGGAGCTTTTGCTCTATAAGGAAAGTTCTGAAATTGTAAAATTACCAAAATACGACCTTGATACATTGTTTGAGCTTTCAGATTTTGTAATTTCTTTGGGTGGTGATGGAACTTTGATTTCTTTATGCCGAAAAGCTTGCGAGTATAATAAAGCGGTTTTAGGAATTCATGCGGGTCATTTAGGATTTTTAACAGATTTTAAGGTGGATGAAGCTGAAGTTTTTTTTGAAGCTTTTTTCAGGGGAGAATTTAGGGTAGAAAATCCTTTTTTATTGAGTATTATTTTAGAAAGTAATGATGGTCAAATCATGCAAAAATTTGCTTTTAATGATGTAGTGATCAGCAAGGATAGAAAAGCTTCTATGGCGCATATAGAGGTATTTCGCAAAGCTAAAAAATTTAACGAATATTTTGGAGATGGTCTTATAGTAGCCACTCCAGCAGGTTCTACAGCATACAATTTAAGTGCAAATGGGCCTATAGTTTATACTTTAGCGCAAGCTTTTATACTTACGCCCGTTTGTTCGCATTCTTTAACCCAACGCCCTATAGTACTGCCTAAGGGCTTTGATCTTGAAATAGGCGCAAAAGATTGTATTTTTAGTATAGATGGACAAGAAAATTATAAAATGAATGATTTTAAAAGCGTTAAAGTGGGGCTTAGTGATAAAAGTGTGGCACTTATACATCCTAAAAATCGAGATTATTTTCAAATATTAAGAGAAAAATTAAATTGGGGACATTGATGATAAATAGAGTTTTGATGAAAGAAAATCTTGGCTTTAAAGAGGTTGAGCTTGAAATTTCTCAGGGACTTACAGTCTTTACGGGTTTAAGCGGGGCGGGAAAGTCTGTACTCTTTAAGGGTATATTGTCTGCTTTTGCATTAAGCGAGAGTGAGGCAAAGCTTGTTGAGATTGAGCTTGATGATAAGATAGATTTAGAAGAATACGGCATAGAAGGTGAAGAGGAAAATGTTTTTAAGCTTTTAAAGGATAAAAATACAAAATATTTCATCAATAATCAAAGTATTTCAAAAAAAAGTTTGATTCATTTGAGTAAAAAATTTATTAAATATCTAAGTGCTAAAGAAATCAATGAATTTAGCAATGAGAAATTTTTAAATCTCTTAGATGCTTTAGAATGTGCGAAAAATCCTGAATTTGAAGATTTTTTATCTCATTTTAAAGATGATTATAAACAATGGCTTCAAATTTCAGAAGAATTGACTACAATTTTAGAAGAAGAAAAAAGGATTGAAGAGCTTAAAGAATTAGCAAGCACGCAGATTGAAAGAATTTCTAAAATCAATCCTAAAGTCGGAGAATACGAAGAGCTTTTAAATCTTAAAAAGAAATTATCAAAAAAAGACAAAATAGAAGCAGCTTGGGAAAAGGCAAGTGCTATTTTTGAATTAGAAAAAGTAGTTATTGATGCTTTAAATCTTAGCGAAAAAGATACGAGTTTTTTTAGTGAATGTTTAAACGAACTTCGCATCATAGCTGAAAATGAAAAAATCGAAGATTTGGATTTTGATATAGAAGAAGTACTCAATAGAATCGAGGATTTATCCTCTTTAATCAAGCGTTATGAGAGTATAGAAAATGCTTTAGAGGTATTGGAAAATAAAAAAAATGAACTCGCTCATTATGATAATTTAAGCTTTGAAAAAAAAGAACTTGAAAAAAAACTAGAAAAAATCGAAAAGAAAATCAATCAAAGTACTCAGTTATTAACTCAAGCTCGTATGCAAAATTTAAAAACTTTAGAGGATTTTTTAAACGATTATCTAAAAAACCTTTATATGAAAAATGTAAGTTTGGAATTAGTAGATACTTCAAAAATCACTTCTTTGGGAAAAGATGAGATCAAATTAAGTATCAATGCTGCAAATTTAAAAAATTTAAGTTCAGGTGAGCTTAATCGTTTAAGACTTGCTTTTATCGCGACTGAGTGTAGAATTTTAAATTCAGGCACAGGGATAATATTTTTAGATGAGATTGATGCTAATTTAAGTGGCAAAGAAGCGATGAGTATAGCCAATGTTTTAAATGAGCTTTCTGCTTTTTATCAAATTTTTGCTATATCTCACTTACCGCAGCTTTCTTCAAAAGCTCATAATCATTTTTTGGTTGAAAAAAATGCTTCTTGTAGCACGGTTAAAAAACTTAAAGATAAAGAGAGAATTAAAGAATTAGCAAGAATGATAAGTGGCGAGACTATTACAGATGAAGCTTTGGAATTTGCTAAAACTTTGTTTAAAGCTTAAGCGGAATTTTTATTTGTTTGTGTTAGAATTGGGATTTTTTTAATTTTATTATAAAGATTTAGTTTTAAAAAAGGTATTTTTATAGATTATGAATAAAAAAATTTTGCTGATCGATGATAATAAAATGCTTGGAAAGCTTTTAGCTAAAAAGATACAAACTACTTTAAATCATGAAGTTGATATTGTTTTTAGCCTTGCTGAAGTTAAGGCATTGCCCAATGATGAGTATTTTTTAACTTTTGCAGATTTATGCTTGCCTGATGCACCTAATGGGGAAGTGGTGGATTATGTTTTGGCAAAAAATTGGCCTGTTATTGTATTAACCGCGAGCAACGATAAAGCTACAAGAGATAAATTTATGGATAAAGATATTTTAGATTATATCTTTAAAGAAAGCGATACCTGTATAGATCAGATTATAGATTCTATTGTCAAGCTTGAGCGTTATGCTAAGACTAAGGTTATCTTAGCCCTAAGTAAACTTCCTGAACGTAATGAAATAAAAAAAATTCTCACACAAAGAAAATTTAATGTTTTGGCCGCTGCTCATGGTGAGGAAGCGATGAGTTATTTAAATGACAATAGCGATGTGAAGCTTATTATCGCTGATGCGAACATGCCTGTTATTAGCGGAAGTGAGCTTTTAAGCGAAGTAAGAGCGCGTTTTAGTGATGATGAATTGGGTGTAATTATTTTAGGTGATAAAGATGATGCTTTAGAGGCTAGTTTGCTTGTAAGTGGAGCTAATGAGTATTTGGTAAAACCCTTAAGTAAAGAAAGTTTAAATTGTCGCTTGGATAAATGTCTTCATTATATGGCCAATATGCAGTTTTTAAGCATTTATAACAATCTTGATCCTATTTCCGGGATAAAAAATTCCAATGCTTTATTGAGTTGCGTTGAAGATTATTTAAATGAAATTGTAAGCAAAGAAGAAGAATTTGCTTTTGCATTCTTAGATATAGATAATTTAAGAAATTTAAACGAAGAATACGGCTATGAAGTAGGGGATAAAATTATTAAAATTTGCGCTGATGAGATTGTTAATGAAACCAAAGGGCGTGATATTGTGGGTAGATATAGTGCTGAAAAAATTTGCATAGTATTAAAGAATATTTCGCAAGAAAGGGCGATTAAAATTCTTTCTCGTATTCGAGTCAATATAAAAAAAGTTGGAATTTTAGTCAATTTAGATGAAGTCTTTTTTACTGCTTCTATAGGGGTAGTTTTTGCTAAGAGTGGAGATAAATTTGAAATCTTAGTCGATAAAGCTTCAAAAGCACTTTCGCAAGCTAAGGCTAATGGTAAAGATAGAGTAGAAGTATGTTCTTAAATCTTGAATTTAAAGATGGTCTAAAGATCATCGATACTCATTGTCATTTAGATAGTGAAGTATTTAAAGAGGATTTAGATGAGCTTTTAAAGCATTCATTTGATAATGGTATAGAAAAAATCATCATACCAGGTGCAGATATTAAAGATTTACCTTATGCAGCAGAACTTGCTAGCAAATATGAAAATGTATTTTTTGCCGCAGGTGTGCATCCTTATGAGCTAGAAGGTTTTGATGAGAAAATTTTAAGAGCATATTTGCAAGACGAAAAATGCGTGGCCGTAGGTGAATGTGGACTTGATTATTTTCGTTTTAAAAGTGAAGATTTAAAAGAGAGAGAAAAAGAAAAAGAGGAGCAAAAAAGGCTTTTTGTAGCTCAACTTGAGCTAGCTAAAGAATTTAAAAAGCCTGTTATTATCCATTCTCGCGAAGCAAATAACGATACTTATGAAATTTTACACGAGCATTCTAAAGATCTTGTTGGAGGGGTTTTGCATTGTTTTAACGCAAGCGAACATTTATTGCGTCTTAGTGATGATGGATTTTATTTTGGAATCGGTGGTGTTTTAACATTTAAAAATGCTAAGAATTTAGTAAATATTTTACCACAAATTCCAAAAGATAGATTGTTGCTAGAAACCGATGCTCCCTATCTTACTCCAGAGCCTTATCGTGGTAAAAGGAATGAGCCTTTATTGACTCAATTTGTAGCCAATAAAATGAGTGAAATTCTTGATTTACCAAAGCAAGAGCTTTTAAGGATTTGCTTGGAAAATTCTTACAGATTATTTTTTAAAGGTTAAATATGAAAAAAATTATATTTTGTTTTATTTTATTTTATAACTTTCTTTTTGCACAAACTACCACTCCTGAATTTTATGAAAGACAAATGAGTGTTTTAAGAAATTTAGACATTGATCCAAGTTTTATCAGTGATTTAGCTTTTGTGCAAAGTCAGCAGGATTTAAGATCAAAGCATGCTCCGACTTTGATTGATGGTATACAAAATTTCTCAAAAGTTACTCCTATGATAAGAAAAATTCTAGCACAACAAGAAGTTCCTGAAGAAATTTTATATCTAGCTATGGTAGAATCAGGATTAAAAGCGCATAGCGTTTCTAATGCTAAGGCAGTAGGTGTGTGGCAATTTATGCAACCCACGGCAAGAAATTTAGGACTTAGGATTGATGCTTATGTTGATGAAAGACGCGATCCTGTAAAATCTACATATGCCGCGGTTCATTATCTAAAAAGCTTAAAAGAAGAATTTGGGAAATGGTATTTAGCACTTTTAGCTTATAATTGTGGAAATGGGAAATTGCGTCAAGCAATAAAGCAAGCAGGAAGTGATGATTTAAGAGTATTAATCGATCCTGATAAAAAATATCTTTCTTTAGAAACTAGAAATTTTATACGCAAAATTTTAACTTTAGCTTTCTTGGCTAATGATAGGGATTTTTTACTTGATAAAGATGGAGCTTTGGTTAATTATGCTTTAAATAACGATTTTGCAAAGGTTGATGCTCCTTCTTCGGTCGCATTAAAAGATTTGGCTAAAAATTTAAATATGGATTTGGCAACTTTTAAAAAATATAATCCACATTTTAAACATGGTTTTACTCCTCCAGGTAAGGGGTATTATATGTATATTCCTTTAAATAAAGTAGCTTTTTTTGATAAAAATTTTAAAGTTGAAAAGCTTGCAAAAGTAGATACAACCATACCTATGACTAAAATTTATGTTGTAAAATCAGGCGATTCTTTATATAAAATCGCTAAAAAATATAATACTAGCGTAGAGCAAATTCGAGAATTAAATAAAATTGCCAAAAATCACTTAAGTATCAATCAAAAATTAATCATACCTATTAAGGAGAATAAAAATGCAAACTATAAAACAAAAGCTAAAGAAAACTTTACCCAAGTTGTTAGCCGCTAGTTTAGTTGCAACTTTTTCTAGCGGATGCTTCGGAGGTCTTTTTTCTAGCGTAGGTTCAGCACAAATATATTATCCAAGTAATGATTTTCATAGTAGTCCTTCAGGATCCGGAAGTAAAGGGACTATGAAACCTTATACTATAAATGGTAAAACTTATTATCCAACTGTTGTATCAGTGGGTGAAACAGCAGATGGTATAGCAAGTTGGTATGGACCGGGCTTTCATGGTAAAAAAACTTCTAATGGTGAAACTTATAATCAAAATGGTTTAACCGCAGCTCACAAAACTTTACCTATGAATACCATTTTAAAGGTAACTAACCTAAACAATAACCGCCAAGTTACCGTGCGTGTTAACGATAGGGGTCCTTTTGTAAATAACAGAATTATAGATCTTTCTAAGGGTGCTGCAAGTCAAATCGATATGATTGCTGCAGGAACAGCTCCTGTGAGACTTGAGGTTATAGGTTTTGGTTCGGCTAATTCAGGTAATAATGTCGTTCATTCAAATATAAATTATGGAGCTAGTGGCGGAATTGCAAATAATGGTCAAATTTATGAAGGTGGAAATTTTATGGTGCAAATTGGAGCGTTTAAAAATCCATCAGGAGCTCAAACTATAGCATCTAGATATAAAACTTATAGAACCTATTCTTCAACCATACGCAAAAGTTCGGTTGATGGCTTGAGTCGCGTTTTCTTGACAGGATTTAGAAGTGAAGAAGAGGCAAGAGATTTTGCAGCAAGTGGTGCATTTGCTGGTGCTTTTGTTGTGCGTGAGTAAAAAATGATAGAATTGATATTTTTAGATGTAGATGGTTGTCTTACAGATGGTAAAATCATCTACACTTCCAATGGAAGTGTGATTAAAGAATTTGATGTTAAAGATGGTGCAGCTATAGAAGCTTGGATTAAGCTGGGTAAAAAAATTGCTATTATCACTGGAAGAAATTGTCCTTGTGTGAGTGCTCGTGCTAAGGATTTGAAAATAGAAATTGTACATCAGGGTGTTAAAGATAAATTAACTTGTGCTAAAAAAATTTTAGAAGAGCTGAATTTAGATTTTTCTCAATGTGCGGCTATAGGGGATTATTTTAACGATAAAAATTTACTTGAAAATGTTGGCCTTAGTTTTAAGCCTAAGGATGCACATAGGGATTTAAAAGTTGATATCACACTTGATAAAAAAGGCGGAAAAGCAGCTGTGGCTCAAATGATAGAGTATATTATAAAGAAAAATGATATGCAAGAGGAATGGGATAAGCTTTGGCTATAAGAATTTTTGGAATTTTGATCGCTCTTTTTACTATTACTTTTACAATTTTAAGTTTGCAAGATCCTTATTCTTTAAATATTAAATCCTATGCTTTAAATTTTAAAAATATCGAAGCTTCCGATTTAAATGCTTACGAGCTTAATGCAAGCAATGTAAAATCATACTATAAAGCGCAATCTTGGGCGCGTTATACAGACAAAGATGAGTTTGATAATTTTGTCAATTTTAATTTGGATTTTAATTTAAGTGCAAATAAATTGGAACTTAAAGGCAAGGAGATGGATAAGGTTTTGCTTGAAGGCAATGTTACCTACATAGGTTTAAATAATACAAAAATTTTTGCTGATAAAGTAGAGTATGCGCCTAAAAATAAAATTTTAAGCACCAATACAGGATTTAAAGCTTTGATAAATGGAAGCATTATTAACGGAAATACTTTAAACTACGATGTAGAAAAGAAAATTTTACAAGTTCAAGGAGTGAATGCGTGGTTAGAAAGATAATTTTATTTTTGATGAGTATCAGTATATCTTTAGCTAGCCAGATAGAGGTTAAGGCCTTAAATTTTTATTCGGATGAAAATAAGGGTGAAAGCATACTCAGTGGCAATGTTGAAATCATAAGAGGTGATGATATTTTAACTGCTGAAAAAGTGATTATATATACAGATAAAAATCGCAAACCTATGCGTTACGAAGCTGTGCAAAATGCTAATTTTAAAATTGTTTTAAAGGGAAAAACTTATAAGGGGAGTGGAGATAAATTTATTTATAATGTGGCTAAAGATATTTATGAAATTGATGGAAATGCTTTTATTAATGAACTTGAAAGTAATCAAAAGCTTTATGGTGATAGGATAATAGTAGATAAGAGAAATAATGTTTATCGTGTTGAAAGCAAGGATAAAAAGCCTGCTCGATTTATATTTGATTTAGAGCAAAAATGATAATAAGTGCTAAATTTATCACCTCTTTAGACAAATTTGATAAAAATTTTGCATCCCATTTTAGTGAAGTGGCATTTTTAGGAAGATCAAATGTGGGGAAAAGTTCTTTAATTAATTCTTTATGTAAGCAAAAAAAGCTTGCTAAGAGTTCTGCTACACCTGGAAAAACGCAATTGATTAATATTTTTGAAGTTTTATGTAAGAAGGATGAGGATAAATTTAGTATCCATTTTATTGATTTACCCGGTTTTGGTTATGCGAAAGTTTCAAAAAATCTAAAAGAAATATGGAATAAAAATTTAGATGAGTTTTTAAAATTAAGAAGTTCGATTAAACTTTTTGTGCATTTAATTGATTCAAGACATACAAATTTGGATATTGATTTAAATTTGGACAAGTATTTAAAAAGTTTTTTAAAACCTGATCAAAGAGTATTAAAAGTGTTTACAAAATGCGATAAACTCAATCAAAGTGAAAAAGCTAAACTTAAAAATAGTTTCAAAGACGCTATTTTAATATCCAATTTAAACAAAATGGGTCTTGATGATTTAGAACATGAAGTTATTAAGCAAACTTTAGGTTTATAAAATGAGAAAAACTATCAGTGCTTATAAGGTAAAACTGAATGGAAGTTATGTTTTTTTAGGTTTTTTGTGTATCTTATATCAAATTTTAGGCTCTGTTTTTCTTTATATGCCTTTGCTTTACGGTGTATTTTTTTGTTATATGTATTTTCTTTTAGAAGAAAGGCAAAAAACCTTTAACAAACTTGATTTTAGGTGGTATTTTTCTTTATTTTTTTTATTTTTTACAGATATAACTTATGATTTTTTTCTCTTTTCTTCTTGGCTTGCCTTTGTTATTTTTTATTATACTTGCGCAGATTGGATTAAAACAAATTTAAAAATAGGAAAAATTATTCCTATCATACTTGTCCTTTGTGTTTATGCTTTTATTTTTATTTTAGATGCTATTTTTTCGTATGTAGGAGATCAAGAGTTTAAAATGCCAAATTTTGGCTATATGATATCGATTATGTTTGAGTGTTTGTTTGCTTATATGTTATATAGGAGTAAGTTCTAATGAGAATGCGTTTGGTTGTTGGCTTTATATTATTGTTTTTTATATTTTTATTAAGCCGTGTGTATTATTTAAGTATAAAATCAAATGTGTATTATGAAGAACTTGCCAAACAAAATGCTATAAAAACTGAATTTATAGTCCCAACTCGCGGACAAATTTTAGATCGCAATGGCACTCCTTTGGCGATTAATGATTTGGGTTTTAGTATTTCTATTAAGCCTTATTTAACTCTAAAAAGGGCAAATAGAGGTGTATTAGAAAAAGAATTAAATCAACTTCAAGGATTTTTTCCTGATTTAAACACTACTAAGCTTGCTGAATTTTATAAGAGGAATGACTCTTATTATAATCAAGATTTTATTAAAATCATAGACTTTATACCTTCGCAAGAAATGATGAAGCATTATTCAGAACTCAATTTAAATCAAAACATACGCATAGATGCTGCAGTGCAAAGAAAATATCCTTTTGGAAAACTAGCTTCGCATATCATAGGCTATGTAGGCAAGGCAGATTTGCAAGATATTAAAGAAAATGAAATTTCAAAGCTTACCAATTTTACAGGAAAGAGTGGGATAGAGCGTTATTATAATGATGTTTTGCAAGGAGAAAAAGGAACTAAGATTTATAAGGTTAATGCCTTAAATCAAGAAGTGGAGCAACTCTCCTATACTTCGGCACTTTCTAATGATATAGAACTTACCATAGATATAGAACTTCAAAGCTTTTTAACGCAACTTTTTGAGGGTAATGCGGGTGCTGCTATTATTATGGATATTAGCGATGGTTCTATTTTGGCAGCAGGAAGCTTTCCTGAATACGATTTAAATCCTTTTGTAACCGGAATTTCTTATAAAGAATGGGACGAGCTTTCTAATAATCTTGATCATCCTTTTACAAATAAACTTATCAATGGATATTATCCTCCAGGTTCTGTTGTTAAAATGGGTGTTGGTTTGTCTTTTTTAAATTCAAAAAGTATCAATCCCTCAACCCAATTTTTTTGTAATGGTAGTATAGAGCTTGGCGGGAGATTTTTTCGTTGTTGGAATAGAGCAGGGCATGGAGCTGTAGATTTAAAACATGCGATAAAAGCAAGTTGTGATGTTTATTTTTACGATGGAAGTTTGCAAGTGGGTATAGATCAAATAAGTCGTACTTTATCACGCATAGGCTTTGGAGCTAAAACCGGTGTGGATTTACCTAATGAATTTGTGGGAATTTTGCCAAGTAGAGAATGGAAAATGCAAAGATATAAGCAAGCTTGGTTTCAAGGTGATACCTTAAATACTTCCATAGGGCAAGGAAATTTCTTGGCTACACCTATGCAGATTGCTAGATATACAGCTCAAATTGCAAAAGGTGCTGAAGTTGTACCTCACTTTCTAAAAAGTGTAGAAAATAACAATACTATCACAGAAGATAAAGCGCAAGATAGTAATGAAATTTTCACCCTTTTTGAAAAAAGTCAACTCCCCTATATAAGAGATGCGATGTATGCGGTTGCTAATGAGCAAGGAGGTACTTCTTATCATTATTTGCGCAATTTAGAAGTAAAAGTTGCTGCTAAAACAGGAACTGCACAGGTGGTGGGTTTTTCTCAAGCTGATAAAAATAGGGTTGATGAAAAGCAACTTAGATATTATACAAGATCGCACGCTTGGGTAACTTCTTATGCACCTTATTCTAAACCGCGTTATGTGGTTACTGTTTTAGTAGAACATGGTGGAAGAACGATAAGCTCAGGTGTTGCTACAGCAAAGATCTATCAAAAAATGATAGAACTTGGATATTTTAAACCAGAAAATAAAGCTAATAGCCCAAAAAAGAACTAGAAAAAATATTATTTTTCTAAGATTTCTTTTTGTTAAACCGCTTTAGTTCTTTCTTTGAGCCATTTTAAAGCTTTTAAATTATCATGAAGCTTAGGAGAGAGTTTTTCATAAACTTCTTTATGATAAGTATTAATCCACGCTTTTTCTTTGGCATCTAATAAGGTTTTATCGATACAACTGATTTCAAAAGGGCAAAGCGTTAAGGGTTTAAAATATAAAAATTCACCAAAATCTTTGTTTTTGGGATTTTCTATTTTTGCATTAACAACCAAATTTTCAAGCCTAATACCCCATTTTCCTGTTCTATAAATTCCAGGTTCTATAGAAGTTAACATACCTTCTTTAGCCTTTGTTTTTTCAAGCACAGGGCTAAAATAAGAAAGAGTTTGCGGACCTTCGTGAACATTTAAAAAATAACCCACCCCATGACCAGTGCCGTGTGTATAATCAAGCTGTTCTTGCCACAAAGGAGCTCTTGTGATAGCATCAAGCAAAGGCATGGCAATATCTTTTGGAAAAATAGTACTTGCTATGGCTATGTGTGCTTTTAAAACTAGGGTATAATCATGAATTTGTTCCTCGTTTAACTCACCTATAGCTACAACTCTAGTAATATCCGTGGTGCCATTTTTATATTGTCCACCCGAATCTATAAGCAATAATCCATTTTTTTGGATATAAGAAAAGCTTTCTTTTTCGGCTTTATAATGCGGTAAAGCTGCATTAGCGTTAAATCCTGCTATGGTAGAAAAACTATTGCTAATATAATAAGGACTTTGAGATCTAAATTCAGTGATTTTAGTATCGATATCAAGCTCGCTGATTTGTGTATTATTTTTGATATTTTCTTCAAGCCAAGTAAAAAATTTACATAAAGCCACTCCATCTTCTATCATGGCATTTTGTATATGTGCGATTTCCTTATCTGTCTTGATAGCTTTTAAATGGGTGCTAGGATTGATCTCTTCTAAAATTTCAACGCTTTTATCTAAAATTTCAATGAGTAAAGTAGTTGTTTTTGAAGGCTCAATGAGTAAATTTGTATTTTGGAGTTTTTTAAGCTCATCTTGAATTTTATTATATTCCTTAAGACAAATTCCATCTAAATTTAATTTTTTTTCAAGTTCAAAGTCAATTTTTTCCCTATCTATAAAAAGCAAAGCCTTTCCTTCCAAGATTAGTAAATGACTTAAAAATATAGGATTATAGCATACATCATTTCCTCTTAAATTAGTAATCCATGCTATATCATCAAGACTGGAAATAAGATGATTTTTTGCTTGTAGTTTGTTCATTTTTTCACGCACTAATAATAGTTTTTCTTTTCTAGAATAGGAGCAATATTCTAATTCATGTTCATAAACCTTATTTTTAGGTAACGCAGGACGATCTTCCCAAATGAGGCTGATTAAATCGATATTTTTTAGCTCGGCTTTGCAGTTTTTTTGTATTTCTTTTTGTAAAGATAAGGATAAAACTGAAAAATCTATACCTAAATTTTGCTCCTCATTTAAATTTTCTTTTAGCCATTTTAAAAAGGTATTATTTGCATCTTGTTTTTGTAAAAGTATGCCACTACCTTCTAATTCCTTTTGTGCTTGAATCCAATACCTTCCATCTGTCCATAAAAAAGCATCTTGAGAAGTGATGATTAAGCTTCCAGCAGAGCCCTTAAAGCCACTTACAAAAGCTCTGCTTTGATAAAAGCTAGGCAAATACTCATTTAAATGCGGATCAGCACTTAGTATCAAATAAGCGTCAAGTTTTTCTTTTATCATAAATTGTCTGATTTTTTCAACTCTTATTTTACGAATATTCATTTTTTTCCTTTTAAATTTGCATTATTTTATAAATCTTTTTATCAAAATAACATTATAGCCTTTATAGATAAAAAGCTATAGTATTTATTTTAGTTTTGCTAGGGAAATAAAAGAAAGCGTTAGTTTTAAATGAAGATTTAAACTTGTTGTATTGTCAATTTCAAATTTGTGGATTTGATAGTGCAAGTCTGAATTTTCTAATTGTTTCATAAAGGAAAGTATTGGACTAAAATCACCAAAAATATTGAGTGAAATTTTACGATAAGAATTTTCTTCTGATTGCAACCACTCTATATTAGAGATCCAAAGATTATTTTCAAGAGCTAGATTTTGCAAATTTTTAATGTATGTTTCATGGTTTTTATTAAAAACATTAAGATAGTTTTCATAACTTTTTATTTTATCTTGGATAAAAACAAGCTCTTTTTCAAGTTGTTTTATTTGTTGGTTTAAATCTTGATTTGTCGTGATTATTTTATCCATATCATTACTTTGAATGAAAAATTCATGATTAAAAAAGCTTTTTAAGTAAGAATGGTAAAAATGAAAAGAGAGTAATATTGCTAGGAGTATGGTTGTAAGATATATTAAAATTTTCTCCCTAGAACTTAGATTTTCTAAAAATTGCTCAATTTGATTCATTATAATGCTCTTAAAGTGATTTCGTGCAAGGATTTATCTTGTGAGATAAGACTAAATTGGGGACTTGTAAATTGAAGTGCTTTATTAAAATCCTCTTCGTTGCTAAATTTTATAGTGATAAGGGTTTTATTTATCATGAGATTAGAAATTCTTAAAGAATGATGATTTAGCCATGCAATAGCCTTTGTTAAAATCAAAATTGTATTTTTATCCGCTTTAAAATTTTGCGTAATTTTAGATAATTGTTCAGAGTATTTTTCTAATAAAAGATTTTGAGTTTGAATTTCTAATTGAAGTTGTTCTATATTGGCCTTAAGTTTTTGGCTTTGTTTTTCTTGAATTTCATAGATTTTATTTTGTGAAATTTCATTTTGTATATGTGTTGTTTTGGCATTTTGGTATTGCGCAAAGTCAATTAATGATAAAACTACAATACTGATTATAAAACTTAGAGCAAATAAGAAAATAAATTTAAAATACCAAGGAAGATATTTTTTATAGTGTTTGATAAAATTAGCATTTTTATCAAGATGGTGAATGCTATGTTTTGAAAGTGCGATTTTATCTTCTTGAATCATTTTAAAAGGAAGTTTTGCTTTTGCACTTATAAGATTGAAAATTTCATGAGCTTTTGTGCTTAGCAGTATTTTACTTTCATAGTGTTGTAAAAGCTCTAAAATACGGCTTTTGTTTATAAATTCTTCTATATTATCACAAAAATCGAGTGTTTTAAAAGTTTTAAATTTACCTTGCTCGTAAAAACATAAAAATACTTTTTGCGGTTTTATTTCCAAGATACAAAAATTCTCTTCTTTGATTTTATTTTCCAAAAATAAGCTTTGAAAGACGAGGGGTTGGGGAAAACAAAATTGAGTTTTGGGTAGTTTTGCAACCCGTGCTAAAAAACAATGATAAATTTGATCTTGTTTTAAAAAAGCCAATTGATATTCAAAAGGATTTTGAAGATCGCATTCTTTTGTTAGCTCTTTAAAAAGGTCATCTTCTTCAAAATTGCCATTTTTTTGTTTGTAAATAAGATTTTCAAAACTTATAAAATGAGCTTTATTCTTCATAATTTAGAATTTTTTTAAGAAAAATTTCATCTTTTTGCCAATTTTTCTTTACAATGACAAAAAGCTTTAAGAGTACTTTGTTTTGAATGAGTTTTGAAATTTTAAATCTCGCATCTTTTCCTATTCTTTTAAGCGTCGTTCCATCTTTTCCTATAAGCATGGCTTTATGGGAATTTGTATCGGTGATAATTTGCGCATCAATGATAAAAAGATTGGATGTTTCTTTGGTATTTTTTATCATAATTTCATAAGAATAAGGCAATTCTTCGCTTAAATTTTCATAAATACTTTCAAGTATAAATTCTCTAAAAATATCTTTTTGAGAACTAGGTGTTAAAAATTCACTATCATAAAAATACTCATGTTCAGGTAAGAGCTTGCACAACTCATTTAGCAGTGGTTTTTGGTAGTTTTTTTTCTTGCAAGAATAGGGCAAGATAGCTTTAAAATACTTGCTAAATTTTGCATATTCATTGAGTTTTTTTAAAAGTGTGCCATTATCAGCTAGATCTACTTTGTTAAGAACGATGATATGAGGAACTTTAGGGTTTAAGCTTAGGAAATTTTCATAATCTTTTACACTATCAAAAATACTAGCAACAAACAAGATAACATCGCAATCACCCATAGATTTTATAGCGCTTTGGATAAGAAATTGATTAAGCGTTGCTTTGCTTTCATGAAGACCAGGTGTATCTATAAAGATGATCTGATCTTCACCATTCATGACTATAGCTTTAATTTTACGCCTTGTGGCATTTTGTTTGTGAGAAACTAGGGCGATTTTTTCTTCTAGCAAGGAATTAATTAAAGTGCTTTTTCCCGCATTGGTACGCCCTATGATGCTAACAAAGCCACTTTTCACAAAATATACCTTGCAAGATCTTTATTTTCTATAATATCTCCAAGTTTTTCTTCCACCATTTTTTTATCAACTACGAATTTTTTACCCGCATACTCATCTGCTTCAAAGCTTAAATCTTCAAGCAATTTTTCTATAACTGTATGCAAGCGTCTAGCACCTATATCTTGCATTTCTTCATTGGCTTTAGAAGCAATTTTTGCAATCTCTTTAATCGCTTCATCATCAAATTCAAGTTCTAAATTCTCAGTTTTTAAAAGCTGTTCATATTGTTTTAAAAGTGAATTTTTAGGGCGTGTTAGAATTTCATAAAGTGCTTTATCATCAAGACTATCTAGCTCTACTCTTAAAGGAAAACGACCTTGAAGTTCAGGGATTAAATCGCTTGGTTTGCTAAGATGGAAAGCTCCTGCTGCGATAAAAAGGATATGATCGGTTTTTAAAGTGCCGATCTTTGTTTGTACGCTTGAGCCTTCAACTATAGGAAGTAAATCTCTTTGAACACCCTCTTTGCTTGGATCTTGGCGATTTGAATTTCCACTTGAAACCGCAATTTTATCAATCTCATCTATAAAAATAATTCCTTCATTTTCCGCTCTTTTTAAAGCTTCACTTTTGATGCTTTCTTGATCTAAAATCTTCTCTGCTGCTTCATTTTTAAGGGCATTTTTAGCATCTTTAATTTTCATTTCTTTTTTGACTTTTTTACTGCCAACGCCTATAACCTTAACTATATCTTGCATTGCTCCCATTTCAGGCGGTAAATTAGGATTTGTATCAAACATGCTTTGTGAAATTTCTATCTCTATCACGCTTTCATCTAAATCCCCATTTCTAAGTTTTGTCCTCATTTTTTCAAGGCTATTTTTATATTCTTCTTGTTTTTCATCACTGATGCCTTTAGGTAAAGGGGGAAGAAGTTTTTCTAAAATTTTATTTTCTATAAATTCATCGATTTTATCTTTATTTTTTTCTCTTTGTTCATTTTTTACCAAATTTAAAGCTGCATTTGCAAGATCTCTTACCATGCTTTCTACATCACGACCTACAAAGCCTACCTCTGTGTATTTACTCGCTTCGATTTTAATAAAAGGAAAGCCCATCATCTTAGCCAAACGCCTTGCAATTTCAGTCTTGCCCACACCCGTTGATCCTATCATAAGGATATTTTTTGGCACTATATCATCTTGGAGTTCAGGGCTAAGCTGCATTCTTCGGTAGCGGTTTCTTAGGGCTATTGCTATAATTTTTTTAGCTTTTTTTTGCCCTATGACATAATCATCTAAAAATTTAACGATTTCTTTAGGAGTTAAATTCATTTTTCATCCTCAATTACATAAGTTTTTATATTGGTATTGGTATAAATGCAAATTTCGCCCGCGATTTGAAGACTTGATTTGACTAGTTCTTCTTCATCCAAATTTGCATGTTTTGCCAAAGCTCTAGCTGCTGAAAGCGCGTAATTTCCACCGCTTCCTATGGCAGCAATTTGTCCATCTTCAGGCTCGACTACATCGCCTGTGCCTGAAAGTAAGAAAATATGATTTCTATCAAGTACTAGCATCATAGCTTCGAGTTTTCTTAGATATTTATCCTTTCGCCATTCTTTAGAAAAATCAATCGCTGCTTTTAAAAGATCACCCTTAGAGCTTTGAAGTAGATTTTCAAACATATCAAAAAGATTAAAAGCATCAGCTGTTGATCCTGCAAAACCTGCTAAAACTTTGCCGTTGTTGAGTTTTCTTATTTTTACTGCATTGCCTTTTAAAACAGTATTACCAAAGCTTACTTGGCCATCTCCACCGATTACGGATTTGTTTTTGCCTTTGTAAGCTAAAATAGTTGTTGCATGAAACATTATTCAGCCTTTATGTTTATATTAAATTTTGCGTGGATAGCATGACCTAATTTAACGCTGACTTCATGAGTGCCAAGGCTTTTTAGGGTATCACACTCCAAGCTTTTTTTATCGATTTCTATATGGCTTTGTTCTTTTAAAGCATGGGCGATTTCATCTTTAGTTACCCCGCCAAATAAACTTCCATTAGCTCCTACAGGCTTTGAAATTTCAAGTGTAACTTTACTAAGCTCTTCTTTTAGCTTTTCTAAGCTTGCAAGTTCGAAGCGTAAATTCTCCGCTTCTTTTTTCTTGTCACTTTCATATTTTCTTAAAACTTCGTTTGTTGCTGCCTTAGCAAAGCCTTTAGCAATGAGAAAATTTTGACCATAGCCATCTTTTACTTCTTTGATTTCACCTGCTTTTCCAAGAGCTTTAACATCTTTGATTAATAATACTTTCATTTTTTTAATCCTTGTTTAAAATTTTCTTCCATTTTTTCCTGCAATAATAAAACGCAAAGCATTCAGTTTGATAAAACCTGCTGCGTCTTTTTGATTATACACTTCATCTTCTTCAAAGGTACAATAAGCTGCATTAAATAAACTATCATTAGCACTTTCTCGGCCTATAACCATTACATTACCTTTGTAAAGTTCAAGTTTTACTCTACCATTGGCATGTTTTTGAGATTCGTCGATTAGAGCTTGAAGCATCATTCTTTCAGGCGAGAACCAATAACCATTATAAATCAAACTTGCATATTTTGGCATAAGTTCATCTTTTAAATGCGCAGCTTCTCTATCTAGTGTGATGCTTTCAATTGCACGGTGTGCTTTTAAGAGTATAGTTCCTCCTGGTGTTTCATAGCAGCCACGACTTTTCATTCCTACATAGCGATTTTCTACTATATCAAGGCGTCCTATGCCATGTTTTGCACCAAGCTCATTAAGCTTGCTTAAAAGCCCGGCAGGGCTTAAATGCTCTCCATTGATGGCAACTAAATCTCCCTTTTGAAAATCAAGTTCTATAATCTCACTTTCATTCGGTGCTTCTTTTGGACTTTTACTCCATCTCCACATATCCTCTTCAGGTGCGTGTGCAGGATCTTCTAAAACAAGTCCTTCATAAGAAATATGAAGCAAATTTGCATCCATAGAATAAGGAGATTTCCCTTTTTTCTTAGAAATATCAATACCATGTTTTTGCGCATAAGCTAAGAGTTTTTCGCGGCTATTTAAATCCCATTCACGCCAAGGAGCAATGATTTTTAAGTCAGGATTAAAGGCTAAATAACCTAATTCAAAACGCACCTGATCATTTCCTTTTCCCGTAGCCCCATGACTTACCGCATCAGCTCTTGTTTGCAGGGCAATTTGTGCTTGAGTTTTTGCAATCAAAGGTCTTGCTATGCTAGTTCCAAGTAAGTATTCACCCTCATAAATAGTATTGGCTCTAAACATAGGAAATACATAATCTTTAACAAATTCTTCTCTTAAATCTTTAATGAAAACATTTTCTTCTTTAATCCCTAATGAAAGAGCTTTTTTTCTAGCAGGTTCGAGCTCTTCGCCCTGTCCAATATCTGCTGTAAAAGTTACTACTTCGCATTTGTATTCATCTTGAAGCCATTTTAAAATAATACTTGTATCAAGTCCGCCAGAATATGCCAAAACGACTTTTTTTACTTCATTTTTCATAGAGTATCCTTTGTTAATATTGATTTAATTGTCAAATTGTATCTAAAATTCATTAAAGAAAAGTTTTTAAATTGATGAAGAAAAGTTAGTCAAAGCAAAATGGGTTTCAAAAATTTAATTTTTTTGGTAAAATTCCATTATGAGAGTAGATAAATTTTTAAATGCGGTTAATATTACTAAAAGAAGAGCTATTTCTGAAGATATGTGTAGAAGTGGTGTAGTGGGGATTAATGGAGTGATAGTAAAGGCGAGCAAAGAGGTTAAGGTAGGAGATATTATCAGTTTGCATTTTACTGATTATACGCAAGAATATAAGGTTTTAGCTTTGCCTACTACTAAAAATATTCCAAAAAATGCACAAAGTGAATATGTGGTGAAGTTATGAAAGAATTTATTCTAGCTAAAAATGAACTCAATACCATGCTTCAAACTTTACCAAAACAAGGTGTTGTTTTATTACAAGGAGAATTAGCTAGTGGTAAAACAAGCCTAGTGCAAGCTTGGGTTAGTTTTTTAAATTTAGATGAGAAAGTAGATTCTCCCACCTTTTCTATCATGCAAAAATATGAAAATCAAGATATATGTATTTATCATTATGATATATATCAAGAGGGTTTAGAAGGACTTTTAAAAAATGGTTTGTTTGAGAATTTTTTTGAAGAGGGTTTACATTTGGTTGAATGGGGAGATGAGAATTTAAAAAAAGCTTTGCTAAAATTTGGAATTCCTAGCTTGGAAATAAAAATCAGTGTAGAAGATGATAAAAGAAAGTATGTAATTCATGAGTAAACTAGAAATTGTAAATTTAGAAAAAATTATTAAAAAAACAAAGATTATCCAAGGCATATCCTTAGAATTAAATAGTGGTGAGGTTGTGGGACTTTTAGGGCCTAATGGAGCAGGAAAAACAACTACATTTTATATGATATGTGGACTAATATCTCCAAGTAGTGGAAAGGTGCTCTTAGATGGTTTGGATATTACTAAAGAGCCTTTAAATAAACGAGCAAGGCTAGGCATAGGTTACTTACCTCAAGAAAGCAGTATTTTTAAGGATTTAAGCGTTGAAGATAATTTGCTTTTAGCTGCTCAAATTTTTTACAAGGATAAGAAAATTTTACATGAAAAAGTGGAGCAAATGCTCGAGCTTTTAAGCATAGAACCTATTCGCTTAAGAAAAGGCTTAAGCTTAAGCGGTGGAGAAAGAAGACGATGTGAAATTGCAAGATCTTTGATGTGTGAGCCTAAATTTTTGCTTCTTGATGAGCCTTTTGCGGGGGTGGATCCTATTGCAGTGGCTGAAATTCAAAGTCTTATCAATGAGCTTAAAAAGCTTGATATTGGAATTTTAATTACTGATCATAATGTTCGCGAAACTTTAGCAATTTGCGATAGAGCTTATGTAATAAGATCAGGCTCTTTACTTGCAAGCGGAAATGCTGAAGAAATAGCAAATAATAAAGATGTTAAAAAATATTATTTAGGAGCGGAGTTTAAACTCCTTGATTGATGTTAAGGCAAAAGACTACCCAGGCTCCTAAAACTAAGATTTCTCAAACTCTGCGTTCGTGGTTGCCTATATTACAAGCAAATATAGAAGATTTAAAAGAAAATTTAGACAAATTCGCAGAAGAAAACCCTTTTTTAAGCGTTCAAGAACCCATTCAAACACACGAGCATAATAAAAATTATTTTGATTCTTTTTATAAACGCAACGCAAATTCGGCATTTGTGGATAATAAAGGTCTTGCTACAAAAAGCGTATATGAACTTCTTAATGAACAGATTATACCCCCTCTTTTTCCTACAAGTAAATCTCAAGAACTTGCAAAAAAAATTATAGAATGCTTAAATGAGGAAGGATATTTTGAATACGATGAAGAATTTTTAAAAGAGTATTCCTTAGAAGAAATTGAGCGAGTAAGAGCAAGATTTAAATTTTTAGATCCTGTAGGAGTGGGAGCTAAAGATTATAAAGAAGCATTTTTATTTGCTCTTGAAAATATGGAATTAGATGAAGATATTGATGAGTTTTGTAGAATGTTGATTATGGATTTTGAAAATATACAAAACTATACCAAAGAGCCTTTATATAAAGAAGCATTAGCTGTACTTAAGCGTTTTAGCACTCCTCCTTTTTTGGAATATTTTGAAGATTCTCGTATAATTGTTCCTGATATTTTTGTTTATAAAGAAAATGGTGAAATTAAAGTAAAAATCAATGATGATTATTATCCTGAAATTTCAATCCAAACTGATGGTTTAGAGCATGATTTTTTAAGTCATTACATCAAAGAAGCAAAAAATTTAGTTGATGCTTTAGCGATGAGAAAAGCTACTCTTTATAAAATAGGGCTTATGATAGTAGAATATCAATATGATTTTTTCATGGGAAAAGAGATAAAACCTATGACTTTTAAGGATTTAGCACTTGATTTAGAACGCAATGCTTCAACTATATCAAGAGCTGTGGCAAATAAATATTTAAGTTGTGAAAGAGGACTTATTCCCTTGCGTGATTTTTTTGCTTTTGCTCTTGATGAAGAGGGAGAGACTTCAAATGTAGGTGTTAAAGAATTTGTGGCAAATTTAGTAAAGAATGAAGATCGCAATAAACCTTTAAGTGATAGTAAAATCCTAGAGTTGATTAAAAAAGAATTTAAAGTCGATATAGGACGACGCACTATTACTAAATATCGCAAACACTTAAATATACCAAGTTCAACGGATAGAAAAAAATTATACGAACTTGAAGGATAATGCTTAAATTTATCATTTCTTTAATCTTGCAAATCAAAAATATAAAAATACACTGAATTTGTATGAATGTTATTTTAATGTATATTTTAATATTTATTGGTATATTATTTTAACTATATGTTTTTTTATTTAAAATTGTGTTATAATCACAATAATTTTTAAATTTATTCCATAAAAGGAGTTAAAATGGACTTTTTAACCAGTCTAGATGAGAGTATTCAGTTTTTGATACAAATCATCATTGTTTTAATTTGTCTTTTTTACGGTGCAAAAAAAGGTGGTATAGCTCTTGGCTTACTCGGTGGTATAGGTATTTTAATGCTTGTTTTTGCTTTTCATATAAAACCTGGAAAGCCCGCTATAGATGTAATGCTTACTATCTTAGCTGTGGTTGTTGCAAGTGCGACTTTACAAGCAAGTGGCGGTCTTGATGTAATGCTTCAAATAGCTGAAAGAATTTTAAGACGCAATCCTAAATTCTTAACCATTTTAGCTCCCTTTGTAACTTGCTTTTTAACCATACTTTGTGGGACAGGACATGTGGTTTATACTATTATGCCTATTATTTATGACATAGCGATTAAAAATGGAATTCGTCCAGAACGCCCTATGGCAGCAGCTTCTATATCTTCACAAATGGGTATTATTGCAAGTCCTGTTTCTGTTGCAGTTGTGAGTTTAACAGCTTTGCTTTTAAATGCAGAACATAAATTAGCAGGTTTTGATGGCTATATCAATCTTCTTCAAATTACTATACCTAGTACGCTTTTTGGTGTTTTATGTGTGGGAATTTTTTCTTGGTTTAGAGGAAAAGATTTGGATAAAGATGAGGTTTTTCAAGAAAAACTTAAAGATCCTGAATTTAAAAAATATGTTTATGGTGATTCTAAAACACTTTTAGGTGTTCAACTTCCAAAAAGCAATTGGATTGCAATGTGGATTTTCTTAGGAGCTATTGCTTTAGTGGCTTTATTAGGTATATTTGATTCTTTACGCCCAAATTGGGGACAAGTTGTAAAAAATGGTATTCCTCAAGTAGATGCTTTAGGCAATCCTAAAATGGATATTTTATCTATGGTTTCAGTGATTCAAATGTTCATGCTTTTAGCAGGTTCTTTGATTATTATCTTTACTAAAACAGATGTAAAAAAAATCGGCTCAAATGAGATTTTTAAATCCGGTATGATAGCTCTTGTTGCAGTTTTTGGAATTTCTTGGATGGCTGATACTATGTTTGCTGTTCATACTCCTATGATGAAAAAAGCTCTTGGAGATGTAGTTGTAGATTATCCTTGGACTTATGCAATCATGCTTTTACTTATTTCAAAATTTGTAAACTCTCAAGCAGCAGCTATTGCAGCTTTTGTTCCTTTGGCCTTAGGAATAGGTGTTGAACCAGGTGTGATTGTGGCTTTTGCGGCAGCTTGCTATGGGTATTATATTTTACCAACTTATCCAAGTGACTTAGCGACTATACAATTTGATAGATCGGGTACGACTCATATAGGTAAATTTGTTATCAATCATAGTTTTATTTTACCAGGTCTTATAGGTGTGATTAGTTCTTGTGTTGCGGGATATTTCTTAGCTTTAGCAGCAGGATATCTTTAATATTTTGCAGGATTTTTCCTGCAAAATAAAAATACTATAAATCTTTTAATTTATTGATCTCATCTCTTAAAGTCGCTGCTTTTTCAAATTCGAGCGCTTTAGCAGCTTCAAGCATTTGTTTACGAAGCTCTTTTACGATTTTAGTTCTTTCATTAGCAGGCATTTTTTCAATTTTTTTACCTTTGCGATAAATTTCTCCTAAGTTTTCTTCATTTTTTAAACTTTCTTCGATGTGTCGCTTGACTGAAGTTGGGGTGATGTTATGTTTTTGATTGTAAGCTTCTTGAAGTTTGCGACGCTCATTTGTAGTATCCATAGCTTCTTGCATGGATTTTGTAATCTTTTTGCAAAAGAGTAAAACTTTACCATTGACATTTCTAGCAGCTCTTCCCATGGTTTGGATTAAACTTGTAGTGCTTCTTAAAAAACCCTCCTTATCTGCGTCCATAATGGCAATAAGCGAAACCTCAGGCAAATCAAGTCCTTCTCTAAGTAAATTTATACCTATTAACATATCAAAAGCACCGCTTCTTAAGCCTCTTATGATTTCATTGCGTTCTATTGCATCAATATCTGAATGCATGTATTTTACTTTAATACCAAGTTCTAAATAATACCTTGTAAGCTCTTCAGCTAGTTTTTTAGTCAACACAGTAACTAAAACGCGTTCGTTTCTTTGTATAACTTTTTTGGCTTCATCAAATAAAATTTCAACTTGATTATCGCTATCTTTAAGTTCTATCAAAGGATCAAGTAATCCTGTTGGACGCATAATTTGATGAAAGATATTTTCCTTGCTAAGTTCAAGCTCAAGCGGGGCAGGGGTGGCTGAAACAAAAAGAAACTGACAATCTTTATGGATAAATTCATCAAACATTAAAGGACGATTATCAAGAGCTGATGGAAGACGAAAACCATAATCTACTAAAGTTTGCTTTCTACTTCTATCTCCTGCAAACATACCGCGAAATTGTGGTAAAGAAACATGGCTTTCGTCTACAATAACAAGAAATTTCCTATTTTTAATAGCAAAATAATCAAAAAGTGTATAGGGCGTATCGCCTTCTTTAAGCCCTGTTAAATGTCTAGCATAGTTTTCAACCCCTTTGCACATCCCTGTGCTTGCAAGCATTTCAAGATCAAATTCAACGCGTTGTTTAAGGCGTTGGTATTCTACGAGTTTATTTTCATGTTCAAAATAAGCAAGGCGTTCGTTAAGTTCTGCTTTTATGTCTTTTATCGCTTGTTTTAGTCTTGTTTCACCTACACTAAACTGGCTTGTAGGATAAAGTATGAAGCGTTTTAAATCTTTGCCTTTTTTATTTTCTAAAACATTATAATGATACATTGCATCCAGTTCATCACCAAAAAATTCAAGTCTTACTACTTCATCTTCGTAATAAGCAGGATAAATATCTATAATATCACCTTGTACGCGAAAATCAGCACGATCAAAGAAATTATCATTTCTTTTATAACCCATGTCTACAAGTTTCTTTAAAAGTTCTTTTTGTGAAATTTGCATGTCTAGTTCAAAGATTAAAACCATTCCTATGTATTCATTTGGATTTCCAAGTCCATAATTAGCCGAGACACTAGCGATACAAACCACATCCTCATAGCTTAAAAGCGAAGCAGTTGCGCTAAGTCTTAAGCGTTCTAGATCCTCATTTGTGGAGCTATCTTTTTCTATAAAAACATCGGTGCGCGGTATATAAGCTTCAGGCTGATAATAATCATAATAAGAAATAAAATATTCCACATGGTTCTTAGAAAAAAAACCTTTAAATTCGCTATAAAGCTGGGCGCAAAGGCTTTTGTTATGACTCATGATAAGGGTTGGCATATTGAGTTCTTTTATGACATTTGCCATGGTAAAAGTCTTTCCGCTTCCTGTTACGCCGAGTAGGGTTTGATATTTATTACCTTTTTTTATGCTTTTGACAATACCTTGTATTGCTTGTTCTTGATCAGGACTTGGTTTAAAATCGCTTGTAAGTTCTAACATTTTCCCACTTTTTGAAAGTTTTTTAGAAAAATTCTAAAAGAAAATGCTTTAATTAAAAATTAATTGACTATAAAAAACCTAAATTTAAATTTTTTTCTGCTACAATTAC
This sequence comes from Campylobacter sp. JH23, assembly GCF_017846595.1. NCBI lineage: Bacteria > Pseudomonadati > Campylobacterota > Epsilonproteobacteria > Campylobacterales > Campylobacteraceae > Campylobacter > Campylobacter sp. JH23. Next base: position 217,692 of record NZ_JAEQBP010000003.1, read on the forward strand.
AAAAAATATTTTTATTTTAAATTTCTATAGCAGAAGGCAAATTTATGTTTGATGAAAAAATTATTAACACAATGTCAGATAAAGTCAATGAGTTGATTGAAAAATACAACGAAGTGTGCGAAGCAAATGAAAATTTAAGAAACGAACTTGTAAGCGTAAAAGCGCAAAATGAAGCAAAGAGTAATCAAATCATGCGTTTGGAAGAAGAGCTTAAGTCTCGCAATATAGAAAGTGAAGATATTTTCAAAAAAATAGAGGCTGTACTTGGCAAGTGATAATTTAAAACAAGTTATTATCAATGTTTCTGCAAAGGATTTCATTGTTAAATGCAGTGGAGAATTTGCAAATTTTTTAGAAGATGATATTGCTCTTATTTCTGGTGGGACTAAAAAAATAGAATTAAAGCGTTTCGTCGATGCTTTTGTAAAAAAAAGCTATGAGAATTATATCTTAGAAAGAGAACTTAAAAAACTTATAAAAGCGATCAATGAAGAACTCCCTGTAAAATGAAAAAGGCTTTTACTCTCTTAGAGCTTGTTTTTGTGATATTGATTTTGGGGATATTGGCAAGTTTAAGCTTCTCTTTTGCCAATCAAAATAAAAACGATGCGAAATTATTAAAATTGAAAATAGATTATGAAATGCTAAATTCAGCCCTATCCCTTATGCGTACTCAAGTTGAACTCAAACAAATCAGTTCTTTTTCTCCTAATCTTGATGAAGCAAAAATCAACACTCAAAAAGAAAAACTTTTTTACTGCCAAACTAGTCAAAATTGCACCTATTCTTTGCTTCATACACCTATTTATTCTAGTTTTAATGCTTGGATGAAAACAGCACCCAATCGATATAGATTTTTTTTAAATACAAAAGAATGGGTTGATTTTTTTTATAATGCTGATTTTGCTATTTTAGAATGTTTGAGTGAAAAATATTGTAAAGAATTATTATGAGATATTATGAATTAGCGGTTTTTGGATTTTATTTGCAAAATTTAACCTTTCATAGCAAGGAAGAAATTCCAGCTTTAAGAGAGGTGATTATTGATTTAAAAAATAAAAAAAATCTTAGAGCTTTAGTATTGAAAGAATGCCAAAAGCCCGAATTTCAGACAAAAGAGATTAAAGAAATTACATCTTTTTCATTAAGCTGTGTACAATTTGAATTGGCGAAATTTATTTCGTATTATTATTCTTCAAAGCTAGGTTTTGTATTAGGACTTTTTTCTACTTATCAAACTTACACTTGTGATCTGATTAAAATAGAAAATGAACCCAAATTAAGCCAAAAACAAAAAGAAGCTTTGAAATTTATAAAAGCTAATCCCACTTCTTTGCTTTTTGCAGATACAGGTAGTGGAAAAACTGAAATTTATATTTGCTTAATAAAACAATATTTAGAGCAAGGAAAACAAGTTTTACTTTTAATGCCAGAAATTTCTCTTACTCCACAGATGCAAAAGCGTTTAGAAGTGTATTTTAAAGATAAATTTTTTCTATGGCATTCTAAAATTTCAAAGAAAAAAAAGCAAGAAAATTTAGAGCGTTTTTGTAAGGGTGAAGCACTTTTGGTCGCAGGAGCAAGATCGGCTTTGTTTTTGCCTTTTGTAAATTTAGGGCTTGTTATAGTGGATGAAGAACATGATAATTCTTACAAAGCGTCTAATCAACCTTATATTAATGCTAGGGATTTAACACTTTTTTTAAGCTCAAAATTTGACATTAAGGTGCTTTTAGGTTCTGCTACTCCTTCTTTAACGAGTTTTTACAAGCAAAAGAGTTTTAGACTTAAGGGTACTTTTTTTGAAAGTAAAAAACACTTTTTATATGATGAAAACGAATTGGGCGTAACTCCTATGCTTTTGGGCGAGTTGCAAAAAAGCTTGGAAAATCAAAAACAAGCTATCATTTTTTTGCCCACTAAGGCCAATTTTAGACAAATTGTGTGTAAAGATTGTGGGCAAACTATAAAATGTCCTTTTTGCTCTATTGCTATGAGTTTGCACAAAAAAAGAAATGTTTTAAAATGTCATTATTGTAATTACACTTCTTTAATAGAGCAAAATTGTCCTAGCTGTCAAGGTGTGATGCTAGAGGCTAGGAAGATGGGCACAGCAGAATTACAAGAACTTTTGCAAGAGGCTTTGCCTTTAGCAAGGATAGCTAAATTTGATAGTGATGAGATTACGAGTATTCGAAAGCTTAATGCTATTTTAAAAGATTTTAATGAAAATAAGATCGATATACTTATAGGAACTTCCATGCTTGCTAAAGGACATGATTATCATAGTGTAGATTTAAGCGTTATTTTAGGACTTGATGAGTATTTGTTTCGTCCCAATTTTAAGGCAAGCGAAGAAACTTTGGCTTTGGCTATGCAAGTGGCAGGAAGAGCAGGACGCAAAGGTGAGGGAAGGGTGCTTTTGCAAACTAAAAATAGGAATTTTTTTGAAAGATATATAGAGGATTATGATAGCTTTTTGCAAGATGAATTAGAAAATAGAAAAGATCTTTATCCTCCTTTTAAACGCCTTTTGAGAATTGTTATCGAGGATAAAGAACAAAAGCAAGCTCAAAATTTGTGCAAAAAATTAGTTGATCAAATTAGCCACATTTTAAAAGTTGAAATTATAGGCTATGGAGCTTGTAGTATAGAAATGCTCAAAGGACAATATCGTTTTTATATATTGCTTCGTAGCGATTTTTACAAACCTTTAATCAAGATACAAGAATATGCCTTAAATTTTAAAAATGTTAGCGTAGATATAGATCCTATTGATTTTTTATGAGGAATTAAAGCAAAAAATAGCTAGAATTTTAAAAATTATTTATAAAAAGAAGCTTGAAAATGGAATACAAAAGATTTAAAACAAGACAAATTAAAGTGGGTGATGTTTTAATAGGTGGCGATGCGCCTATTTCAGTGCAATCTATGCTCTTTACCAAAACAAGAGATATTGAAGGTTCTTTAGAGCAACTCAATCGGCTTTATTTTGCAGGAGCTAATATCGTGCGTTTGGCGTGTTTGGATATGGCGGATGCAAGGGCTTTAAAGGAGATTAAAGCAAAAAGTCCCTTGCCTTTAATTGTAGATATACATTTTAATCACAATTTAGCTGTATTTTGTGCTGAATTTATTGATGGGGTTCGTATAAATCCAGGCAATATAGGCTCAAAAGAAAATGTTAAAGAAGTAGTAAAAGCTTGTAAAGAGCGAGGCATTCCTATACGCATAGGTGTAAATCACGGCTCTATAGAAAAAGAATTTAGTGATAAATATGGATATGGTGTAGATGCGATGTTAGAAAGTGCATTGTATAACATTAAACTTTTAGAGGATTTGGATTTTTTTGATATAAAAATTTCGATGAAAACTTCTGATACTCAAAAGACCATAGAGGCTTATGAAAGATTAAGACCACTTTGTGATTATCCTTTTCATTTGGGAGTAACAGAGGCAGGGACTAAATTTCATAGCACGATAAAAAGTTCTATTGCTTTAGGAAATTTGCTTCTTAAAGGCATAGGTGATACCATGAGGGTTTCAATGACGGGCGAACTTGAAGAAGAAATCAAAGTCGCAAGAGCGATTTTACAAGATAGCGGGGTGCAAAAAAGTGGAGTAAACATTATCTCATGTCCAACTTGTGGAAGAATTCAAAGTGATTTAATCAGTGCTATTAAAATCGTAGAAGAAAAGACTAAACATATCAAAGAGCCTTTAAATATCAGTGTTATGGGCTGTGTTGTAAATGCTTTGGGTGAGGCTAAGGGCGCTGATGTGGCTATAGCTTTTGGAAAAAATCAAGGACTTGTTATAAGACATGGAGAAGTGGTGGCAAAACTCAAAGAAAACGAGCTTGTGGATAGATTTTTAGCTGAAGTAGAAGATGAGGTTAAGAGTAGAGAGATAAAAGAATAGATTTTATTTTAATTATAGATATTTAAAATAAAATCGCAATAAAATTTAAGTCCTTATTTTAAGGACTTAAATTATAAGTTTATTTAAAAAGGCCATATAGCTTCTATGACTTTGCTTCCCCAAGGTTTTCTAGTGCTTCTATCCACTTCACCTTCAGTTTTGTAAAGAATTTTTGCATCTGCTATATATCTACTATCTATAGTATTATCTTGACCGATATCATAAGGACGAATCACACCGCTAAGTTGTATGATTTGTTTTTCTCCATTGATCAAAAGCTCTCTTGAACCCTCAATAAAATAATTACCATTAGACAAAATTTTAATCACGCGAGTTGAAATCGTAGTGTTAAAACTTTCATTGCGACTTTGAGTGCCTGTTCCTTGGTAGTTGTTAGCACTATTGGTTTGAAAGCCTATATTAGAATAAGCATTTACTTTATCGATCGCAGTTCCAAGTAAGCCACTTCCACCTGTTAAAGCTCCTCCTCCTAAATTGGAAGTATTGGTTCTACTTGTGGCCTTATTGGCTTGAGTGCTTTGAGTAGTGCTTTCTTGGATAACCACAGTAACTAAATCATTTACATTCATTGCTTTTTTATCAGAGAATAAAGGATTATCGCCTTTTCCAAAAAGCGATCCAGGAGAAGTTTCTACATTGTTGCTTTGTTTAGGTGCAAGCTCTTCTACATAAGCAGGAGGTTTCATAGAAATTTGCGGATCTACTGTTGCAGAACATCCAAAAAATGCAAAAGGTAACACATAGAATAAAACTTTTTTCATTTTCGTCCTTTAAATGATGAAATTTCATTTTTATTTGTTAAAATAGTTTTTCAAGTAAGTATAAAGCAAAGAGTGTTCCACTTTTTAAAACCAAGGAGAAAATAATGGCAAATCTTTATTTGATGAGATCTAGGAGTGATGAGTTAAATACATTAGTCACCACGAAATTATTGAAAAACTATAGCAAGATATATAAAAATATAGCTATTTACTGTCCTGTGATTTATGTACATCGTATCCCTGTTTTGCAAGGATGGCTTGAGGAATTTGATATTAAGCAAACTTTGAAAAATGCTTATAGTTTTACTTTTAGAGAAGCTATGGAAGAATTTAGCAAAGATCCGCATAGTTTTTTCAATACTATCTTAGAAGAGTATGAGGAATTAAATCGTAAATATGATTTTGTTCTTGTTAATAGTTTTTGCGAATTTGGAATACTTGATGGTTTTGATTTGAGTATAAAATTGGCTAAAAATCTTAACACTCCTATAGCGGCTATTATTAATAATGAGGATAAATTAATAGCTCAAAAATATTTTGATGAAGCTTTAGATGGTAGAGATTATGCTTTGATTAATGAAAATTTTAATTTTGAAGAAATGCATAAGTTGCAAGCTTATGATTTTATGACTCCGCATCGTTTTAAATATGAACTCATTAAAAAAAGTGTTAAAAATAAAAAAACCGTTGTTTTACCAGAAAGCAATGATGAAAGAATTTTAAAAGCAGTTGAAATTTTACTTAAAAGTAGTGTAGTGGATCTTATTTTATTGGGTGATGAGCAAGATATCAAACAAAAAGCCGATGAATTGGCACTTGATTTAACCGCAGTAAAAATACTCAATCCGCTTCATTCAGAATATAACGAAGAATTTGCCACTTTGTTATATGAAGCAAGAAAATCTAAAGGAATGAGCCTTGAAGAGGCTAAAGAATTGGTTAAAGATAGGACTTATTTTGGAACCTTGTTGATACATAGTGGGAAAGCTGATGCTATGGTAAGTGGAGCATCTACTACGACAGCTGAAACTATTCGTCCTGCGCTTCAGATTATCAAAACTCAAGAGGGTGTTGACTCTGTTTCGGGAATTTTCTTTATGGGGCTTGATGATAAGGTTTTAGCTTTTGCAGACTGTGCTGTAAATCCAAATCCAAATGCCGAGCAACTCGCCGCTAGTGCTTATGTAAGTGCTATGACTGCAAAGTCTTTTGGTATCGAGCCAAGGATAGCTTTGCTTTCTTATTCTAGTGGAGATAGCGGTAAGGGTGAGAGTGTAGATCTTGTTAAAGAAGCTTTAAGAATTGCTAAAGAAAAATATCCAGAATTAAATATCGATGGCCCTATGCAATTTGATTGTGCTTATGATCCTAAAACTGCTGCTAAAAAAATGCCAAATTCTAAGATAGCAGGTAATGTAAATGTATATATCTTTCCTGATCTTGACGCTGCAAATATTTGCTATAAGGCTGTGCAAAGAACGGCAAATGCTTTGGCAATCGGTCCTATTTTGCAAGGACTTAAAAAACCTGTAAATGATTTAAGTCGTGGATGTTTGGTTGATGATATAGTAGATACGGTTATTTTAAGTGCTATACAAGCACAATAAGAAAGGAAAGTGAATGAAGATTTTAGTTTTAAATTCAGGCTCTTCATCTATTAAATTTAAATTTTTTGATGATAAAGTGGTTAAAGCCAGTGGTTTGGTAGAAAAAATTGGAGAAGAAAAATCAAAAGTCATACTAAAAAATGCCTTAAATGATGAAACATTCGAAAGAGAACTTCCTATAAAAAATCACGAACATGGATTGCAAATTGTCAACGAGCTTTTTAAAGAATCTGGAATTTTGGAAGATTTAAATGCTTTAGATGGCTGTGGTCATCGCATAGTGCATGGAGGAAGAAATTTAAGCGAGCATTGTTTAGTGGATGATTATGTTCTTAAAGAGATAGATAGGGTTAGTATTTTTGCTCCTTTGCATAATCCTGCGCATTTAGCAGGTATAAAAACAATGATCAAAGCTGCACCTAGTGTTGCTAATGCAGCTATTTTTGATACAGCTTTTCATCGCACTATGCCTGATTTTGCTTATATGTATGCTTTGCCTTATGATTTTTATGATAAGCACAATATAAGAAGATATGGTTTCCATGGTACTTCTCACGCTTTTGTGAGTGCTAGGGCAGCCCAATTACTTGGAAAAAATAAAGAGGATTTAAACGCAATTTCAGCACATCTTGGAAATGGTGCGAGTGTTTGTGCTATTGAGGGAGGTAAAAGTATAGACACTTCCATGGGTTTTACTCCTCTTGAAGGTCTTGTTATGGGAACTCGCTGTGGTGATTTAGACCCTGCAATTTTGCCATTTATTAGCCATCTTAAGGGTTTAACAATAGAAGAAATTGATACTTTGCTTAATAAAAAAAGCGGACTTTATGGAATTTGCGGTTCTAACGATTTTAGAGATATAGGAGCAAAAATCGAGCAAGGTGATGATAGGGCACGTTTAGCTTTTGATATGTTTTGTTATCGCCTTTTAAAATATATAGGGGCTTATTTTACGGTTTTACCTAGAACTGACGCTATTATTTTTACAGGCGGTATAGGTGAAAATGCTGCTTTAGTTCGCCAAAAAGTTTGTGAAAGATTATCTCATCTTGGTGTTGAGCTTGATATAGAATTAAACAACAAAAAAGCAAGCTGTGAAAGAATGATTAGTACTGCCAATTCTAAGGTAAAGATTTTTATCGTTCCTACAGATGAAGAACTTGAGATTGCCAGAATCACAGAAGAGTTGATAAACAAAAGCTAAGAGCTTTTGTTTTAACCCAAATTTAATTTTCTTTAGATAGTATTTTAAACTAAAAATTTAAAAGTGTAAAAATATGAAAAAATTTAAAGATTTTAGTTGTAATTTTCTTTTTAAGATATCCGATCAACCTGTTCTTTTGCGTGATTTGCTTGAGGCTAATGCTTTGTTTAATGATGGAATGCTTGTGGATCCTTCCAAGCTTAATTTTAATTTTAAAATTTTAAATTCTTATATATATTTTGGAATTTTTTGTGCTTTGGTTTTATTACCATTATTACTCATTACGCATTATCTTTTTACTCGCCTTGATTTTCATATCAGTATTATCAGCGCTGTAGCGGTTACCGCATGTGTTTTTATTTCTTATGATATTTTTAAGGTTTATGCTCGTAAAATGATTTCAAAAAAATTAATACAAAAAGCATGGGCTTTGCACTTTCCTTATTTTTCATATGAAAAATATTCTATTATGGCTGGAAATTTTTATAAAGAAGCCTTAAAAGAAGAAATTCCAAAGGCAAATTTAGAACAATATGTTTTAGAAAAAATCATTCATTCTAAATAATCTAAAATTTGATTTTGAAAGCGCATGATTTCTAAGCGTCTTTTTAAATCTTTATTTTCTTCATCAAGTACGCTTTCTTCTACTCTTAAAGTGGCAATTTCTCGGCTAAGATAGTAAATTTGATTTCTTATATAAATTTGTGGTACAAATAAAACAAGAGCAAAGCTGACAAATAATACGGCAAAAAGTAAGTGATTGAAATTGAGATTTTTATCTTCTTTAGTAGCATTACTAAATCCTTCTAGTAATACATTTTTAACCTTTTGTGTATCTTCATCATGTTCTGTTTTAATGGGTTGAATTTCGGATTTTTCAATCTCTATTTTTACTTCTTGAGTTTGTATTTTTTTTTGTAAATTTTCTAGACTTTGTTTTATATCGGGTTTTGGGTCAGTTTGCGTGGGTTGAATCTTGTTATTTTGTATTTTTTTGATTTCTATTTGCTTGTCTGTATGCAAATGTTTTTCTTGAGTATTGTGTGTGTTTTTATTTTGTATACCTTGAATTTCTTTTTTTTTCAGAAAAGAAAAAAGTTTTTTTGTTTTTTTCTTTTTTGATTCTTGATTTTTGTTTTTTTCTTTTATTTTGGAAAAAATTTTTTTAGCTAAAGACTGCTTTTCTTCCAATTTAACATTTATCAAATCTTCTTTTAAGTATATATTTGATTTTTTTGTATATTCTAACTTATAGTCTTCTTCTGTTTCATCCAAGAAATGATTTGAGCGTTTTTTAAAGCGGCGTCTTAAAATATCATCACTAGAGATTTCTTCTTTTAAATCATCATCTAAAGGCTTACCTTGATTAACAGCGCGAGAAAATTTAAGCATTTTCTGGCGTATGTTTTGCTTTTCTTTTAAAAAATCATCATCTAGCATTATTTTTCCATATTTTTAAAATGAAACAGGCGCATTTTTGCACAACTTGAACGAGAATTAATCATAATTTCTTCTTTGCTTGGAGTTATAGCTTTTTTGCTTATAATTTCTCCTAAAGAATGATTGTTTCCACATTCGCACCTAAAAGCTCTTTCATCACAGATACAATTTTTAGCCCATTTTTTAAAATAGTTTTTTACTATCCTATCTTCTAAAGAATGAAAGCAAATGATAGCTAGAATACAATTTTTTAATTTAATTTTTTCTAATTTTTCTAAAAAATTTTTTAAAACTTCAAGTTCTTGATTGACTTCTATTCTAATAGCTTGAAAAACTAGGGTTGCTTTAGAAACACTTCTGTGATTTTGTTTTGTTTTTCCTATTATTTCGTAAAGTTCTTTAGCACTTTTTATTTTATTTTTTTGTCTTTCTTGGCAAATTTTTTGAGCGATAAAGTACCCATCATTTAATTCCCCATATTTTTTGAAAATATCACTCAATTGCTCTTGGGTATAATTATTAATAATCTCAAAAGCTGAAATTTTAGCATCTTGATTCATTCTCATGTCTAAAAAATCAGAATGAAGATTAAAGCCTCGTTTGTTATTGTCAAGTTGATAAGAAGATACTCCAATATCAGCTAAAATGCCTTTGAGATCGTTCAGTTTATCGTGTGAAATTTGGTCTAAAATTTGACTAAAATTACTTAATACAAATTCTGTTCTATCTTTAAAATCATGAAGACGCTTTTTAGAAAATTCAAGCGCTTCTTTGTCTTGGTCGCATGCTATAAGTTTAAGGTTTGGATGATCTTTAAGTAAGGATTCGCTATGGCCACCAAAACCCAAAGTACAATCTAAAAAATATCCTGAGTTTAGTTTTTCAAATGCTTGATTTACCTCATTGAGCAAAACGGGAATGTGTGGAATTTTCAAATCCTATATCCTATAAAATTTTTATAAGCTATAATTATAACGAAATTTTAACTAAAATCAAAATGAAAATATTTAACAAAAAACCACTAATTAAACTCTAATTAAACACTTCTGCGATAAAATATGTAGTTTAATTTTTATCAAGGAATGATATGCTTACTTGGATGCAACATCACAAAAAATATCTTGTTGTTACTATATGGATTAGCACCATAGCTTTTGTTGGAGCTGGGTTTTTAGGTTGGGGTGCTTATGATTTTAATCTTAATAGAAGTTCGAGTGTTGCTGTAGTTGGAGATGAAAAAATCAATTATAATGAATTTAATGTAAGATATAATCAGATTTTTAATTATTACAATCAAATTAGCAACGGTGGCTTAAATGAGGAGAGTGCTAAGCAATTGGGAATTGAAAATGCTGCATTAAGCTCTTTGGTTGAAGATAAGCTTTTGTTAAATTTTGCTAAAGATTTGGGATTAGGTTCAAGTGAAAATGAAGTTATTCAAGCACTTGCTGAAACTAAAGCCTTTCAAGATCCTTCAGGTGATTTTAATAAAACAATTTATTATGAACTTTTGAATGCAAACAATATGACTCCAAAAGAATATGAGAAAACTCTTTCAAATGAAATTATTATCGGCAAACTAGAACAAATATTCAATCTCCCTCAAACAGATGAAGAGTTGAAAATGCTAGGAGCTAGTTATTTTATGCAAGATTCTTTAAATATAGCAAAACTAGAGCAAGATAAAGAAAATATAAAAGTTAATGAAGAAGAGCTTAAAAAGCTTTGGAATGAACACAAAGAAGATTATAAGACAAAAAAAGTATATGAGATTTCTACTTATTATCTACCGGTGGATATGCAAAAAATTGATGATAGTAAGCTAGAAGAATTTTATAATAATGAAAATAATAAATTTAAATATAAAGATTTTAGTGGCAAAATCATGAGTTTTGAAGCTGCTAAAAAGGATGTTGCTAAAGATTATGCTTTAGCACAGCTTAAAAACATAGCTAATGCTAAATTTTTGGAATTGAAAGAAGGTAAAGATAAATTCCAAAAGGATGAAAATATCACAGATTCAGATGTTTACTATCCACTTGAGGCTTTATCTCGGGTAAAAAATGGAGATGTGTTAAGACCGAGTGAATATCAAAATGGTTATATTATTATCAAGCTTAACAAAACCAATCCTGTAAGAACTAAGACTTTTGATGAGGCTAAAGAAGAGCTTATGCCTATTTATATCAGCGAACAGGTGAAAAAGAATTTAGAAGAAAAAGCTAAGCAAAATTTAGAAAATTTTAGCGGAACTAATATAGGTTTCGTAAGCAGGGATACTGTAAGAAATGATGCTAAAATTAGTAATATATTAAATGAAGCAGAATTTAGTTATTTTCTAATGAATGTTTTTAATTCTGATCAAAATCGTTCTTATGTTATTTTAAATGAAGATAAGGCTATGCTTTATAAAATTAATAAGCAAAAGCTTGATATGAATCCTGAAAAATTTCAGCAATATCGCATAATGCTTAATCAAAATTTACAAAGTTTAAAAGCTAATGAAATGAAGCAGGAGTTAATCGAAGAGCTTAAAAAAACATATCCAATAAAAATTTATTATAAAGGTAAATAATTTTGAATATATTAGGAATTGACTTAGGTTCAACACAAACTTGTGCCATTGTCGCTCAAAAAGATGAGGAAGGTTTAAAAATTATTGGTTTTGCAAAAGCAAAAACCAATGGTGTAAAAAAAGGCGCTATTACCAATATCGAGCTTGCTTCAAAATCGATCGAGGAAGCAGTTAGAAATGCAGAGATGATGAGCGGTGTTCATTATGATAAAGTAGTGGTTTCTATTTCGGGCGCTTATACTAAAAGTGTTGATAGTATAGGTGTAGTAAATATACCAAATCATGAAATAGGCATCAAAGAAATTCATCGTGCGGTAAGCACAGCCAAACACACTGCAAATCTTCCGAGTGGTTATGAAATTATTCATGTTTTACCTTATAATTTTAAGGTAAATGATTTAGAACATGTAGATGATCCTTTGGGTATGAGCGGAAATCGCTTGGAGGTTTCGACTCATATAGTTATTTCTCAAGAATCTCATATTAAAAATTTAAAAAAAGCTGTTGAGTTGGCTGATTTAAGAGTTGATAATATAGTCCTTTCTGGCTATGCTTCAGCTATAGCTTGTTTAGATGATAGTGAAAAAGAACTAGGTGCTGTTTTGATTGATATGGGTGGAGCGATCTGCGATATGGTTGTTCATACTGGAAATTCAATTCGTTATAATGATTGCTTGCAAATTGGATCGATTAATATTACTCAAGATTTATCGATGGCTTTGCACACTCCTTTAAAAGAAGCTGAGAAAATTAAATTAAATTATGCAGCCCTTTCTCAACAACCTAATGCATTGATACAAATTCCTTCTATGGGAGATGAAAGAAAAGTAAATGAAGTTTCTTTAGATATCATCTCAAATGTAATCTATGCAAGAGCTGAAGAAACTTTAATGATTTTAGCCAAAATTTTAAGCGACAATCGTTATGCAAATAGCATAGGGGGTGGCGTTGTATTAACAGGCGGAATGACTAAATTAGCAGGTATTGATGAATTAGCTCCTGCAACTTTTGATAATCGTTCTGTTAGACTTGCTACTGCTAGAAAAGATTTAATTACTGGGTTTAGTGAAATTTTTAATGATCCTGAAAATACTTGTGCTATAGGACTTTGTTTATATGGTGCGGGTTATTTTACGCCTTATGAACTTGATTCAAATGAAAAGTTAAGATATAAAGGGGAGATAGAAAATTATAACCGCCAAATTAGACAAGAAATAATTCCACAAAAAGAAGTGGAAAATGAAACAAAATCTGATTTTTTTGGCGAAAATTTGCAAGAAAATGATACAATAATAATACAAGAACAATTAGATTTTAAAGAGCCAAAAGAGAAAAAGCCTAGTGTTTTTTCAAATATTTGGCATAAAATAATGAATCAATTTTAACAAGGAGAAAGTTTTTATGAGCGAATTTTTAGTAGAAGAGATGCAACATAATAAAGGCGCTAAAATTAAAGTTATAGGCTGCGGTGGTGGCGGTGGAAATATGATTAATCATATGGTCAAGATGGGCTTAAATGACCTCGATTTAATCGCGGCTAATACTGATGCACAAGCTATTTCAAATTCATTAGCAAAAACCAAAATTCAACTTGGCGAGAAAAAAACAAAAGGCTTGGGTGCGGGCATGCTACCAGAGGTTGGAGCAGAGAGTGCTAGAGAAAGCTTTGAAGAGATTAAAGCTAGTCTTAGCCAAAGTGATATCGTTTTTATTGCTTCAGGTTTTGGTGGTGGCACAGGAACGGGTGCTACTCCAGTAATCGCACAAGCAGCTAAAGAAATAGGTGCTTTAACTGTTTCTGTTGTAACTATGCCTTTTGCTTTTGAAGGGAAACAAAGAAAAAAACTTGCTGAAAACGGACTCCTTGAATTGAAAAAAGAAAGTGATTCTATCCTTGTAATTCAAAACGAAAAGCTTTTAAGCATTATCGATAAAAAAGCAGGAATTAAAGATGCTTTTAAATTAGTTGATGATATTTTGGCGCGTGCTGTTAAGGGTATGGTGTCTATACTTTTAGACAATGGTGATATCAATGTTGACTTTGCTGATGTTAGAACCATAATGAGCCATCGTGGTTTAGCGCTTATGGGCGTAGGCAGTGCTAGCGGTGAAAATGCTATCGAAGAGGCTCTTTCTAATGCCATAGAATCTCCATTATTAGATGGTATGGATATTAAAGGAGCTAAAGGGGTTATTTTACATTTTAAAACAAGTTCTAATTGCTCTTTAATTGAAATTTCTGCTGCTGCAAATAATATAGAAGAAATTGTTGATGAAAATGCAAAGATTATTTTTGGTTCTACTACAGATGATAGCATGGAAGATAGGGTAGAAGTGACCATTATTGCCACAGGATTTGAAGATAGAGACAGCATAGCTAAAAAAGCCGCTGAAGAAGCTGAAACTCCTAAGAAAAATCCTTATTTAAATCTTAGAAAAGTAAGTGGTGGTTTTGATGAAGAGATAATGGCTCAAATTGAAACTCCTACTTTCTTACGCCGCCAAATGGACTAAAATAGAATATTTTTAAGCAAGATTTTTACTTAAGTCTTGCTTTTTTAAAATTTTTACTATTTATTTTAAAATATTTTTTACCCATATTCCTAGAAAGAAAACTCTTATTTCTTGGGTAAAGAGATGAATGTTGCTGCTTTTTAAGCGATTTAATGATACTTTTGGTTTTTTAGTATAATTCCTTGTAAAAACACAATATGATGCAAATTATCATTCAGTATTTTATTTCTACTTGCTTAATCCCCTAAAATTCATTCTTTTTAAAAGTTGGAACACTCTTTGCTTTATAGATTAAAAATATCAAAATTTATAGGTGAAAAATATGCAAAATGGATATTATCAAGCAACGGGTGGGATGGTAACTCAGTTTAATAAACTTGATGTTATTACAAACAATCTTGCCAATATTAACACGAGTGGTTACAAAAGAGATGATGTAGTAATTGCAGATTTTAAAAGGATTTTTAAAGAAACTCAGGATGAGTTGCCTATAGAAAATCACACAAGAGATGCATCAAGATTTGTCAATACTACCATAGATGGCGTTCCTCAAGTCTCTCAAGGATATACAGATTTTAGTTTAGGTTCTTTAAAAACGACTAATAACCCTTTGGATTTGGCCATTACTAGAGAGGATGCTTTTTATTTAGTTCAAACAAAGGATGGTGAAATAAGATTAAGTAAAGATGGAAATTTTCAACTTAACGAAGAGGGATATTTAGTCAATAAACAAGGATATAGAATTTTAAGCAGTGATTATTTTAATAATCCTCAAAATGCAGGAATTCGTCTTCCTAATGGTGCGGTTTATATCAATGTAGATAAAAACGGAAGTATTGAGGTAGATGGCGTTCAAAATGCGAGATTATTTATCGCTCAAGTAGATGATATAAGAGCTTTGCAAAAAGATGGGGATAATGTTTATAGGATAGATGATTTAACGCGTATTAGAGATTTGGATAATTCTAATGCAGTGCGTCAAGGTTTTTCTCAAGGCTCTAATGTCAATCCAGTAACCGAAATGGTAGGACTTATAGAGGCAAATAGAATGGTAGAAATGTATCAAAAAGTTATGACAGCTCATATGGATGACTTAAACCAAGAAGCTATCAATAAACTTGCAGCCGTTAAATAAAATAATATAAAATAAATTAAAGGATAAAAAATGATGAGATCACTTCATACTGCTGCTACGGGAATGGTAGCGCAGCAAACACAAATTGATGTTACTTCAAACAATATTGCAAATGTTAACACAGCAGGTTTTAAAAAGGGTCGTGCTGAATTTGCTGATCTAATGTATCAAGTTATGAAATACGCAGGAACTTCAACTTCAGCCACAACACTTTCTCCATCGGGCATAGAAGTGGGTATTGGTGTGCGTCCAACAGCAGTGACAAAGGTTTTTACTGAAGGTAATTTAAAGGCTACAAGCACAGATAGTCTTGATATGGCAATTGCGGGAAATGGTTTTTTTCAAATTCAACTTCCTGATGGCACGATAGCTTATACAAGAAATGGACAATTTACAAAAGATAATGAGGGAAATATCGTTAATGCAGATGGTTATAGACTTTTACCTGAAATGACTATACCAGAGGGTGCAACTGCGATTAATGTGGCTACTGATGGCACAGTTTCTGTAATGCTTCCAGGAGAACAACAAGAAACACAAATCGGTCAAGTTGAGCTTGTACAATTTATCAACCCAGCTGGACTTCATTCTATGGGAGATAATCTTTATCTTGAAACAGGGGCAAGCGGTGCACCTGTAGCAGGTATAGCAACCCAAGATGGACTTGGAACAATAAGACATGGCTTTATAGAGTTAAGCAACGTGCAGCTTGTTGAAGAGATGACAGATCTTATCACAGGACAAAGAGCTTACGAAGCAGGTTCAAAAGCTATCACGACGAGTGATGATATGCTTGGAATTGTCAATCAATTAAAAAGATAATTTAAATTAATTATATAAATTTATGGTATTTTTATGCCATAAATTTTTCTCATATTAATTCACTTAAAATTTCATATACTTACTAAAATCATGGTATAAAAATGAAAATAAATAATATTCTGCTGCAATAATAATTTTTAATTCTTTTTTGAAAATAAATTTATATAATATCAAAGATATGGATTTAAGAAATTTATCAATAAATAAAGCAAAGCGTTTAAAAATTTACGCTTTGCTTTTTATTTAGCAAGAATAGCAAGTTTTAAATTCGTATGCAGTTGGACGCGCTTCAACAGGCCAAACTTGAGTTTCAAATTTCAAATGTTGATAATCATCTATAAAAATATCGCTCATTACAGGTTTTAAGAAAGCGTTGTAACGAATTAAAGCTTCAAGACTTCCTCTTAGAGTGTGTGGTAGTTGCTCTATGCCTTTTTCACGAATTTCATCTAAAGTAAGATCAAATAAGTTTTCATCCATAGGTCCTACAGGAATGGTTTTGTTTTTGATTCCATCAAGTCCTGCCATTAAAAGACTAACAAAAGCTAGATAAGGATTAGCGGTGCTATCAGGGAAACGAATTTCAACACGAGCTGAATTCTTACCTATACCATAAGGCACGCGACAACTTGCACTTCTATTTTGGCAAGAATAAGTTAAAATACAAGGAGCTTCAAAACCTGGAACTATTCTTTTGTATGAATTTGAGCTTGGATTAGTAAAAGCTGCAACAGAACGAGCATTTTTTAAAACCCCACCTATGTAATTAATAGCAGTTTGGCTAAGTCCTCCATAACCTTCTTTGTCATAGAATAAATTCACACCATCTTTCCATAGACTCATATGAACATGCATACCATTTCCATTGTCACCATAAAGAGGCTTTGGCATAAAAGTTGCAGTTTTGCCATTTAAATGAGCTACCATTTTGACAATATATTTGTAGATTTGTACATTATCTGCAGCCTCCACAAGTGTGCCAAATTTTACTCCAATTTCCGCTTGCCCTTGTGCAACTTCGTGATGGTGAACAAAGGTTTTAAGTCCTACTTTTTCAAGAGTTTGAACCATTTCAGAGCGAATATCTACCAAAGAATCTATAGGTTGAACAGGAAAATATCCGCCTTTGTTTCGTGGACGATGACCTGTATTGTAGCTATCTGCGAAATCTTTATCATCATTCCACTCTCCTTCTTCTGTATCCACTTCATATTTAGAACAATGAGTTGTATCTACAATTTTTACACTGTCAAAAACAAAAAATTCATTTTCAGGCCCAAAATAAGCAGTATCAGCTATGCCACTATTTTTAAGATGTTCCATTGCTTTTTTTGCTATACTTCTTGGACATTTTTCATACATTTGTCCTTTATAAATGTCATAAACATCGCAAAAAACTATAATAGTAGGATCAGCTGTAAAAGGATCTAAAAATGCACTTTGTGCATCAGGTTTTAAAATCATATCTGATTTTTCAATAGGTTGCCATCCATGAATTGAACTACCATCAAATGGAATTCCTGCTTCAAAAGTTTCTTCGCTAATTGCATGAAGATTATAGGTGATATGATGCCAAGTTCCTATCATATCAGTAAAGCGAAAATCTACAAAAAGAACTTCGTTTTGTTTACAAAAATCAAAGAATTCATTAACATTGTTAACAAATTTGCCCATCTTTTACTCCTTCTTTAAGATAATTTATGAAAATTGTATCATATTTTTTTTAATTCAGGTTTAATTAATATATTTTTTTAATCATTTTTTGAAATTTACTTACAAAACTATGAAAATTTAAATTTATATTTTCATTTTAGATAAATTTGATTATAATCGTAGTACTAAAACAAAATCTAGGTTTAAAAAAGGAAAAAAATGACTCAAGAAGAACTTGACGCCTTGATGAATGGTGATGTAAATTTTGATGAGGATGCAGAGTCTAACATTAAAAGCGAAACAGAGTCTCACAATATAGAATCTGAAGAAGGATTAATGCTAGAAGATGTAAAGGTGTCTGATTATAAACCAGATCCTAGTGTTGTATGGCCACCACCACCACCAAATCAAGAACATAAGGTAGTTCATCAACTTGATGATGTTACTAAAGACAGTGAGTTAAAAGCTACTGAGATGATGGATAAGCTAGAAAGTATCAATAATTTCTTTGCAGATTCTGAAAATTTGTTTAGTGAGATTGATAAAGTATTAGCTAAAAATATTGAAATATTTTCAAAACTAAATGAGAAATTTCCAAATGTTGTCAGTTTTAATGAAGCTTTGCAGTTAAATTCAAAAGTGAAAAAAACAAGTCAAGAAATTATTGATAAGTTGCAATGTGGACAAGATGAAGTAATGATGGCAATGGATGCTATGCAATATCAAGATATTCACCGTCAAAAAATAGAGCGCGTTATCAATGTAATGCGTGCCTTGAGTCGCTATATGAGTTCTTTGTTTGAAGGTAGGATTGATGATAAGAAACGAGTGAGTTCTGCAGTTCATATTGAAGGTGATTCTACTACTGATATTGTAAGCAATGATGATATAGAAGCGCTTATAGCAAGTTTGGGTCAAAAATGATTATTCCAGAGATTGTAGCTCCTGCGGGAAATTTTGCAAAATTAAAAATCGCTTTAGCTTATGGAGCTGATGCAGTTTACGCAGGGGTAAATAATTTTTCTTTGCGCTCTCGCACTGCTAGAGAATTTAATTATGAGAGTTTTGAAGAAGCTATTGAGTATACCCACCAAAGAGGCAAAAAGGTTTATGTTACTTTAAATGGTTTTCACTTGGGTGGACAAATAGAATCTTTAAAAAAACATATTTTAAAGCTTAAAGAGATGAAACCCGATGCTTTTATAGTAGCTTCAGTGGGTGCAATGGCTTTGGTTCGAGAGTTAGCTCCTGAAATAGCCTTGCATGTATCTACTCAAGCTAATGTTTTAAACTAT
This sequence comes from Campylobacter sp. JH23, assembly GCF_017846595.1. Lineage (NCBI taxonomy): Bacteria > Pseudomonadati > Campylobacterota > Epsilonproteobacteria > Campylobacterales > Campylobacteraceae > Campylobacter > Campylobacter sp. JH23. The sequence goes on from NZ_JAEQBP010000003.1 coordinate 236,640, forward strand.
CTTGACGCAAGAGTTTATAAAAATATGGGTGCAAAACGAGTAGTTATCGCAAGAGAGTTGAGTCTTAAAGATGCTAAAAGTTTAAAAGAAAATTGCGATATTGAGCTAGAAGCTTTTGTGCATGGATCGATGTGTTTTGCTTACTCGGGTCGCTGTTTGATCAGCTCGGTTCAAAGCGGAAGAATGAGTAATCGTGGCTCTTGTGCTAATGATTGTAGATTTAATTACGAACTTTATGCAAAAAATCCTGAAAATGGAGTACTTTTTCGTTTAGAAGAAGATGAAAATGGTACCCATGTATTTAACTCTAAAGACTTAAATTTATGCTCTTACATAGAAAAAATTATGAAAGAAGATTGCATAAGCGCATTTAAAATAGAGGGCCGTACTAAAAGTGAGTATTATGTTGCACTTACAACTAGAACTTACAAAATGGCCATACAAGATGTTTTAGAAGGTAAATTTGAGGCAAGTAAGTATGAAAAAGAAATTGCTACGCTTAAAAATCGCGGTTTTACAGACGGTTATCTTGTCTCACGCCCTTTAGAAAAAGCAGATACACAAAATCACGATACGAGCATAGAAGAGGGTACTCATCAAGTACATGCTATCGTTGAGGATGGAGAGTATTTTAAATGCAAGGGCAAGGTTGTTTTAAACAAAGCTTATGAAATTTTAATGCCTTTAGGTGATGAAATTGAGACTTGTGATAATAAATTGGGTAAGATTTATAAAAAAGAAGATAAATATTTTGTAGAATTTAAAAAACTTATTTCTAAAAACAATAAAGAATTCAACGAAATTCATAGCGGAAACGAAAACGAAATCAAAATGCCAAATAAAATCAGCAGTTTTAGTTTTTTAAGAAAGGAAATTGGATGAAATTTGTATCAATTATGATGGGAAGCAAGAGTGATTATGAAATCATGAGCGAATGTGCCAAAACGCTTGAAAAATTTGGTGTAAAATATGAACTCATTATCAGTTCTGCTCACCGTAGTCCAAAGCGAACTCAGGAATATATTAAAGAAGCAGAAGAAAAAGGAGCTAAAGTTTTTATCGCAGCTGCTGGGATGGCAGCGCATTTAGCAGGAGCAGTTGCAGCTTATACAACCAAACCTGTTTTGGGAGTACCTATGCCTGGAAGTGCTTTAGCGAGTATGGATTCTTTATTTTCAACCGTGCAAATGCCAGGTGGAATTCCTGTGGGAACTTTAGCAGTTGGCAAAGCAGGAGCTAAAAATGCAGCTTATTTAGCTATGCAAATTCTTGCTCTTAATGATGAAACTTTAGCAAAAGCTTTAAAGCAAGATAGAAAAAATCAAGAAGAAAACTTAATCAGTGATTCTAAGAGTGTAGAAGTTTTATTGTAAAAAAGGATGAAAATGCAAACTTATTTAGAGCTCCAAGAATTTTGTAAACTTGTGCATTTAAATGAAGATGTTGTAAAGGGAATGATGGCAAATGGTGCTTTAAATTTCAAAGAAGAAGAGGGAAAAATTTATATCGAAGCAAACCAAGGAACTTTTAGCGTTGTTCCAAGTGCTTCTAACTCAAAGCCTGCTATGGTAAATTCTATGACTTTGGCAGGAGAAAGCTTTGTAGAAAAGACTATAGGAACAATTTTAAATTTGCATGAGAAGGTTTTAGATGCAAAGGATGAAACTCTTGATGCTTTAAAAAATGAAAATAAATTTTTAAAAGATGCGCTTTATTCAATGCAAGAGCTTTATGATGAAGATAGAAAAACTATTGAAACTTTAAATCATGAATTAAAACACGCCCGAGAAGAAATAGAATTTTTAAAACGTAAATATAAGCTTATGTGGAGTAAGACAGCTGAAATTTTTGGGGCAAGAACTGAGCCTGATTTGGAAATGAAAAAAGATGAAAATTCTAGTACAGCAAATGAAAAATTAAATGAAAATAAAGAAGGTTAAAATGACTTTTTCTCAGATGATATTAAATTTACAAGAGTTTTGGCAAAAACAAGGTTGTGCAATCATGCAGCCTTACGATATGCCAGCAGGAGCTGGAACTTTCCATCCAGCAACTTTTTTAAGAAGTCTAGGTAAAAAACCTTGGGCTACAGCTTATGTGGCTCCTTCTCGTCGTCCAACAGATGGAAGATATGGAGAAAATCCTAATCGTCTTGGGGCTTATTATCAATTTCAAGTCCTAATGAAGCCAAGTCCTGATAATATTCAAGAGCTTTATTTAAAAAGCCTTGAAAATTTAGGTTTTGATCTTAAAAGCCATGATGTGCGTTTTGTTGAAGACAATTGGGAGAGTCCAAGTCTTGGCGCTTGGGGTCTTGGTTGGGAAGTTTGGCTTGATGGTATGGAAGTAACTCAATTTACCTATTTTCAACAAGTTGGTGGAATCGCAGTAGATTTGGTAAGTGCTGAAATCACTTATGGGCTTGAAAGAATTGCTATGTATCTCCAAAATGTAGATAATGTTTATGATATTGTTTGGAGCGAATTTAATGGGGAAAAAATTAAATACGCAGATGTGCATAAGCGCAGCGAGTATGAATTTAGTAAATATAATTTTGAAATCAGCAATGTAGATTTTTTAAATCAGCAATTTGAAAATACTTATAAAGAATGTAAAAGTATTTTAGAACAGGGATTGGCTTTGCCTGCTTATGATTATTGTATGCTTGCAGCTCATACTTTTAACTTGCTTGATGCAAGGGGTGCTATTTCTGTTGCACAAAGACAAGATTATATGCTAAAAATTCGCGAGCTTTCGAAAACTTGTGCTGAAATTTATAAGAAAAATTTAGATGAAACTGATTGAAATTTATAATTTTTTAGACAAGCTAAGCCCTTTTGAAACTCAAGAAATTTGGGATAATAGCGGTCTTTTACTTGGGAATTTTAACGATGAAATTCATAATGTTTATCTAAGCCTTGATATAGATGAGCAGTTGATCCAAAATGCAGAAGAAAATTCCTTATTTATCACGCATCATCCTTTAATTTTTAAAGGCTTGAAGGATTTGGCAAATTCAGCCTATCCTAGAGCTTTTGTTAAGGAAATGCTTAGAAAAAATCTTTCTTTAATTTCTATGCATACTAATTTTGATCTTAGCCATTTAAATACTTATTTTATAGAAGAAATTTTGGGATTTGAAATTTCTTCTAAAAATAAATTTTTAGCTTATATAGATGTAGATATGAGCTTTGAAGAGCTTTGTATTGTGGTTAAAAAGCGTTTAAATTTAGAAATTCTAAGAACAAGTTTTTGTGGAAAAGAATATTTGAAACGCTTAGCTGTTTGCACAGGGAGTGGGGGAGATTTGTTAAATGAAGTTAAGGCAGATTGCTATTTAAGTGGCGATTTTAAATACCATCAAGCCTTAGAAGCCATAAGCAATCATCTAAATTTGATTGATTTAGGACATTTTGAGAGCGAACGCTATTTTGCTCAATGTTTAGCAAAACACTTGAAAAATTTGCCGCTAAAAGTTATAATAACAGTTTCAAAAAATCCATTTCAATATTCTTAAGGAAAATAAATGAATAAATATCTCGAACAATTAGTGCTTTTATCAAAAATAGATCAAGAAATTGACAGCTTTGAACCGAAGATGGAAAGTATTAGCAAGACTTTAAAAGATGCTGAAAATAAGATTGCTAAATTTAATGTTGAATTAAATAATTTAGAAAATGAAATTCAAGATGTAGAAAATCAAAAAGTTCAAAATAATGCTCATATTTCAGAGTTTTCAGCTAAAATCAAAGAGCTTTCTAAAAAGAGTGGAGCTGTTAAGACAGAAAAAGAAGCAAATGCTTTAAAAATCGAAGAAGATATCGCTAAAGAGCAGCTTGATGCGGCTAATGATGAGATTGTTCGTTTGGATAAAATTTTAGAAAATAAAGAGCTTTTCAAAAAAGAACTTTTGGAAGAAAGAGCAAAAGAGGAGCAAAATTTAGATGAAATAAGAGTAAGCATTAGTTCTCAAATGGATGGCTTGGAGAAAGAAAGAATGAATGTTTATACTAAAAAGACTAAATTAGTTGCAGAGATGAATCAAAAAGTTTTAAGCTTTTATGAAAAGATTAGAAAATGGGCTAAAAATACAGCCGTAGTTCCCGTTAAAAAACAGGCTTGTTATGGCTGCTTTATGAAAATTTATGATAAAACTTATTTATCAGTGATTAAGGGTGAAGAGATTATAACTTGTCCTCATTGTGGAAGAATTTTATATAAAGAGCAAGAAGATCAAAATTGATTTTTCTTTATTATATTTTAGTGTGGATAGCTTTTTTACTCTGCGCTATCCCACTTTTTTTACTTTCTTTATTTAAGCCAAAATATAAATATAGCTTAAAGGCTAGATTTTTTCTCTTTCGTAATATATCTCAAAAAAGATCGGATGTGCATTTTCATGTTTGCTCATATGGAGAAGCAAGAAGTGTCAAAGAGCTTGTTTTAAGATTTGATTCAAGAATTACGACTATTACACAGACGGGTTATGATTATGCTAAAGAAATTTGCAATAAGGTAAATTATCTTGCTTTTGAAAATTGGATTCCATTTTGGCTCAAACCTAGCAAGGTATTAGTGATTTTTGAAGCCGAGTATTGGTTAATGCTCGTTTTTATAGCAAAGCTTCAAAAAAGTAAGGTTATTTTGCTAAATGCTAGAATTTCAGATAATTCATATGCAAGCTATAAAAAATTTAGATTTTTTTATAAGAAAATTTTTTGTTATATAGATGAAGTTTTTGCACAAAGTGAGGTGGATAAAATAAGATTAGAAGATTTGGGTGCTAAAAATGTTAAAATTTTTTCAAATATTAAATCCAAATTGCAAATATTTCCTACACAAAAATACCTTAAACCTAAGCGAAAATTGATTATTTTTGCAAGCACTCATAAGGGTGAAGAAGAACTTTTACTCAAGCATTATAAAATGGATAAACAAGAGAAATTAATCATCGCTCCAAGGCATCCTGAGCGTTTTTTAGAAGTGGAACAATTATTGCACGATAAAGGTTTAAAATTTGATAAATTTAGTTTATTGCAAAATGAAGATAAAAAATTTAATCAAGATATTTTATTATTAGATTGTTTGGGTGAGCTTGTAAATTTTTACGCCATTTCAGATGTAGTTGTACTGGGAGGTTCTTTTTTTGAGGGGATAGGAGGACATAATCCCATAGAGGTGGCTCATTTTAATAATGTATTGATAAGTGGGATTTATATACATAATCAAAAAAGTTTATTTCAAGAAGTGGATAATGTCTATTTTTGTGAAGACTTAAAAGAACTTGATGGTATAATTCATAATTACAATTTAAAAGCAAAAATAGCACAAAATAATGATTTATCAACCATAATACAAGCTATACAGGAAGGTATTGATGCAAGAAAAAGCATATAAACTTTTAGCTTTGCAAGAAAATATTTCAAACCGCGAAGCAAAAGATTTGATAGATAAGGGTTGCGTTTTTTCTCATGGTAAAAAGGTAGTTGTAGCAAGAGCTTTGATGAGTGATAAGACGAAATTTAGCATTGTAAAAACTAGCAAGCCTAAAGTAATTTTTGAAGATGAAAATATCATAGCCATAAATAAACCCTATGCTTATATCAGTGAAGAACTTGAAAAAAAATTCAATGCAAAGTTACTTAACCGTCTTGATAAAGAAACTAGTGGTGTTATACTGCTTTGTAAAAATGAAGATTTTCGAAAAATATGCATTGAAGAGTTTAAAAAACAAAGAGTTTATAAAAGCTATATAGCTGTTTTGGATGGAATTTTAGCAGAAGAAATTGAGATTGATGAGCCTATATTAACCATAAAAACTAAGAATGGAGCTTTGAGCAAAATTTCTAAAGAGGGTTTAAGCGCGGTCAGTATTTTTACTCCTATTATGATGCAAGCTAAAAAAACTTTGGCTAAAATTATCATTAAAACAGGCAGAACCCATCAAATAAGAGTGCATGCTAAATTTATCAAGCATGGAATTATAGGAGATGAAAAATATGCTAAAATTTCAAGTGATAGGATGTATTTGCATAGTCATGAAATTCGAATTTTAAATTATCAATTTAAGGCAGAATTAGATTCTAGCTTTTCAAAGCTTGGTTTTGAGATAAAAAATTTAGATTTTTAAAGCCATTTAAGAAAAGATTTTGTATAATACTCAACTTAAAATTTAAAAATAATAGAAAGGTAATAAAGTGTTTGAATTAGTCAGCGAATCTTTTAAATCAGCGATTAATAAACTTCGTTTTGTTGATGATGAAAAAGCGCTTAAAAATGCTTTAGATACCTTAAAAAAAGCCTTACTAAAAGCAGATGTACACCATAAAGTGGTTAAAGATTTGCTTTTGCTTATTGAAGAAGATGTTAAAAAAAATGGCATAGGACAAAAGCAATTTTTAGAAGCTATTAAAACCAATTTAGAAAATATTTTGAATGCTGATGGAAAAAATCAAGGTTTTGTTTTTGCTACCAAGCCTCCAACTGTTGTTTTAATGGTGGGTCTACAAGGTGGAGGTAAAACCACAAGTACGGTTAAGCTTGCCAACTATCTAAAACTTCGCAATAAAAAAGTTTTAATAGCTGCTTGTGATTTACAGCGTTTGGCTGCAGTAGAGCAACTTAAACAGCTTTGTGAAGCTAATGAGTTAGATCTTTTTTATATCGAAAATGAAAAAGATCCGATTAAAGTGGCACAACAAGCTTTAGAAAAAGCAAAAAATTCTATGGCAGATGTATTGCTAGTCGATACTGCAGGAAGATTGGCTATTGATGAGGCTTTAATGAATGAATTAAAAGCGGTAAAAAATGTTTTAAATCCAGATGAAATTTTCTATGTCGCTGATGCTATGAGTGGACAAGATGGTGTTAAAACAGCCTCAAGTTTCAATGAGCTTTTGAGTATTACAGGAGTTATTTTATCTAAATTTGATGCAGATACCAAAGGGGGTATAGCTTTAGGTATTACGAAGCAAATTGGAATCCCTTTAAGATTTGTAGGCGTGGGTGAAAAGATAGCGGATTTAGAAATTTTTATTCCTGAAAGAATAGTTAATCGTATAATGGGTGAAGGCGATTTGGCAACTTTAGCTGAAAAAACTGCGGCCATTATCGATGAAAAAGAGGCTAAGAAATTAAATCAAAAAATCAAAAAAGGCGAGTTTAATTTCAATGATTTTTTAACTCAAATGGAAAGTGTTAAAAAATTGGGTAGTATGAAGTCTATTATAGGAATGATACCTGGACTTTCTAATGTTGCTTCAAGTGTAAAAGATCTTGATTTGGATAATTCTAAAGAAATTATACATATTAAAGCCATGATTTCATCTATGACGCCAAAAGAAAGAGAAAATCCAGATTTACTTAATAATGCTAGAAAGCGTCGTATAGCAGAAGGCGCTGGATTGTCTCAAGTTGAAGTTAATCGCTTTTTAAAACAATTTGCAAATGCTGCTAAACTTGCTAAGAGATTTTCAGGAAAAAAGGGTATGGATAGTTTAATGCAAATGATGAATCAAGCTAGAAGACAATTTTAGATTTTTTATCTATAAATACTTTTAATAGTATCTATAGTTAAAAAATTTTTATTTTTAAGGAGTGTATATGACAGTAATTAGACTTACAAGAATGGGAAGAACTAAAAGACCATTTTATCGTATAGTAGTAACAGATAGTAGAAAACGTCGTGATGGCGGATGGATAGAAAGCATTGGATATTATAATCCTATGGTTGAGCCTGAAGTGGTAAAATTTGACTCTGAGCGTCTAGCTTATTGGAAAAGCGTTGGTGCAAAACTTAGTGATAAAGTAGCTTCTATTACTAGTAAATAAATTTCATGGTAGAAAATTTTTTAAGAGAATACGCTAAACTCATAGCAGATTATCCGGATAAAATTGCAACAGAAAAAATAAAGCTTGATGAAAATTTTGCTGAAATTATACTTTATGCTGATAAAATTGATACCGGTAAGCTTATCGGCAAAAATGGAAAAATGATCAATGCAATAAAAACAGTTGTCTCAGCTTGTAAAAGCAAAGATTCAATGAGTTATCGTGTAACGGTTAAAGCACTTGAGTGAAAGAAATTTTATTCAAGTTGCCAAACTTGGAAAAACTGTTGGACTTAAAGGGTATTTAAAACTTTACAACCTAAGTGACTTTATCCAGCAATTTAAAAAAGGAGCTTCTTTTTTCACTGAAAATGGCAAAAGTCAGTTGAAAATTAAACACTACAATTTAGCTAACTCTTCTGTTTTGTTTGAAGGTTATGAGAATGTTGAAGCTGCAAAACAGCTTATTAATCTAATTCTTTATCAAAGTATTGAAGCTACAAGACAAACTTGCATATTGAAAAAGGATGAATTTTTTTATTTTGATATTTTAAAATGCGAAGTATTCGATGATGAGCGAAGGTTGGGGAAAGTGGTGGATATTCTTGAAGTAGGAGATTCTTATTTATTTGAAATTCAAAGCGATCAAGAGTTAATTGATAAAGCTTATGCTAAAACTTTTTTTATTCCCTATATTGATAAATATGTCAATAAAATTGATATAGAAAAATATTCTATTTTTTGCACCAAAGATGCTTTTTTAATCTTAGAAAATTCATGAAGTTTAGTTTTGTTTCTTTATTTCCCAATTTGCTTGAATTTTATTTTAAAGATTCTATTCTTGCCCGAGCAATTCAAAAAGAGCTTTTTCAACTCGACTTTTTAAACCCAAGAGATTTTACAGATAATATTTATCATAAAGTAGATGATTATAAAATTGGCGGTGGAGCTGGTTTGTTAATGCAAATTAAACCTCTTTATAACACTTTAAAATTTATCAAAGATAGTGAAAAAGATCCTTATTTTATTTTTCTAAATCCAAGTGGAAAAACTTTCAATCAAAAAGATGCAAAAAGATTAAGCAAGAAAGAAAATATTGTTTTTGTTTGTGGGAGATATGAAGGCATTGATGAAAGAGTAATAGAAATTTTTGCTAATGAAGTGTTTAGCATAGGAGATTTTATTTTAACGGGCGGAGAACTTCCAGCGCTTACTCTTTGTGATGCTATTGCAAGAAATATCAATGGAGTTTTGGGTAATGCTTGCAGCCTGGAAGAGGAAAGTTTCGAAAATGATTTATTAGAAGCTCCTTCATTTGCAAAACCTTTTATTTTTGAACAAAATTTTAAGAAATTTTATACTCCTTCAGAGTTTTTAAAGGGTAATCACGCTAAAATTGCGACTTTAAAAACTACTTTAGCGTCTTGCAAAACGAAATTTTTTCGTCCAGATTTATTTTTAGAGCATGAACGCAAAAAATAAGGAATTTTTTATGAAAAATAAATACATAGAACAATTTGAAGCAAAACAAATTGAGGGAAAAAATGTTCCAGAATTTCGTGCTGGCGATACTTTAAGACTTGCAATTCGCATCAAAGAGGGCGATAAAACTAGAATTCAAAATTTTGAAGGAATTTGTATAGCTAGAAGAGGTAATGGTGTAGATGAAACCTTTATCGTTCGCAAAATGGGTGCTAATAATGTTGGCGTAGAAAGAATTTTTCCAATTTATAGCGAAAGTTTAGAGAGTATTACTGTTGTAAGAAAAGGTCGTGTTCGTCGTGCTAGATTGTTCTATCTTAGAGATAGACGCGGTAAAGCAGCACGTATTAAAGAACTTAAAAAATAATCTGCAAAATTATTATTTTGCAGATTTAGCATCTTTCTGTTTTTTAAATAAATATATTTTAACTAATTTATAAAATTTATTATTTAGTTATTATTGTTAATAATATTTTGTTATGATTTAGATATATAAAATATTATTAAGGGAGAAAAATATGCTTTCTACAAAAAAAATTTTATTGGCTCTCATAAGCATACCAATATTTCTAAATGCAACTGAATATCAGTTAAGTACCCATATTTTAGACATTAACTCTGGCCAACCTGCATCTAATGTAAAAGTAGAGCTTTATAACTTGGATCAAAATCGACAATGGGTCAAGATAAGTGAAAAATTTACAAAAAAGAATGGTAGGATAGCAGATTTTCTTCCTTATGAAAAAACAGAAAATCGTTCTTTTGGAGTTTATAAACTCAAATTTTATACCAAAGATTATTATATATCACATAAAGTTGATAGTTTTTACCCCTTTGTAGAAGTAAGTTTTGAACTTTTAAAAGATCAAAAACATTATCATATACCTATTACCTTATCTCCTTTTGGTTACTCAACCTATAGGGGAAGTTAAAATTATATCTTTAGGAAATAACGATGACTTGGACTAAAAATTCTTGGAAAAATTTTTCTATTAAGCAGCAGCCTATTTATTCTAATCAAGAGGAGCTAAATAAAGTCTTAAATAAACTTGAAAAACTTCCTCCTTTGGTTTTTGCAGGTGAAGTAAGAGAGCTTCAAAGTGCTTTAGCAAGAGTATGCCGAAAAGAAGCTTTTTTACTTCAGGGTGGAGATTGTGCAGAAAGTTTTGCAAATTTTGGAGCAGTAAATATACGAGATATGTTTAAAATTTTACTTCAAATGGCTATAGTTTTAACTTTTGCGGGTGGTTGTCCCGTTGTTAAAATTGGTCGTATGGCGGGGCAGTTTGCTAAGCCAAGAAGTAGCGATTATGAAGAGATAAATGGAGTAAAGCTTCCAAGTTATAGAGGTGATATCATTAATGGCTTTGAATTTAATGAAAAAGCTAGAATTCCTGATCCAAATAGAATGCTTGAAGCTTACTATCAAAGTGCTACTACTTTAAATTTATTGCGCGGTTTTGCTAAAGGGGGATTAGCTAATTTACACGAGGTGCATCGATGGAATTTAGGTTTTTTGAAAAAAAGCGAGCTGCATCAACAATACACCGATATCAGTGAGAAAATTTCTCAGGCCTTAGATTTTATGGAGGCCTGTGGTATTAATACCTATAATACTCCAAGCTTAAAAGAAGTTGATGTCTATACTTCTCATGAAGCTTTGCTTTTGCCTTACGAGGAAGCTTTAACTAGAGTGGATAGCTTAAGTGGCGAAATTTATGATTGTTCAGCTCATATGCTTTGGATAGGTGAGAGAACTAGGGGTCTTGATGAAGCTCATGTACACTTTTTAAGTGGAGTTAGAAATCCTTTAGGAGTAAAAATAGGCCCAAATGCAAGTGCTGATGATGTGATCGCTTTAGCTAATGCTTTAAATCCAAACAATGAAGAGGGTAGATTAAATATCATCATTAGAATGGGTGCTGAAAAAATAGCAACTCAATTGCCTAAAATTTTCTCTAAACTTAAAAAAGAGGGATTAAATTTAGTTTATAGTATAGATCCTATGCATGGTAATACGGTAAAAGCAGGGGATTTTAAAACGCGTGAATTTGATAAAATCATGCAAGAAGTAAGATATTTCTTTGAAATAGCTATGAGCGAAGGTGTATATGCAGGTGGAGTTCATCTTGAAATGACAGGACAGGATGTAACCGAATGTACGGGTGGTGCGAGTAATGTTACTGCGCAAAGTTTAGAAAAACGCTATGAGACACAGTGCGATCCAAGACTTAATGCAGATCAGGCACTTGAGCTTGCGTTTTTGATTGCTGATTTGGTTAAAAAGGCAAGAAAATGAAAGTCTATGGGATTAAAAACTGTAATTCCGTAAAAAAAGCTCTAGAGTTTTTAGATAAAAAAGCTCTAGAATTTGATTTTATTGATATTAAAAAGATTGATTTGGGCGTGCTTGAAAACTGGCTTAAATATAAAAGATTTAGTGAAATTATCAATACTGCAGGCACTACTTCAAAAAAACTCGGTTTGAATAAAGACAAGATAGAGAGCTTAAGCGAGCTTGAGTTGAAAAATATTATTTTAGAAAATCCAAGTTGTATTAAACGCCCTGTTATAGAAAAGGATAACCAAATTTATATTGGCAAAGAATATGAACAAATTTTGTGATTTTATCTCTTGAAAGATGATTCATTCTTTCAATCTTAAAAACTTTTACCATTTTATTTTTTAAAATATATTTGCTGATGGTGATAAAATTATCATGATAAATTTCAGGTAATTTTTAGTGATAAATTCTTTCAAATTCAGCAATAAAAATTTATAATTTTTATCAAAATCTTTAGTATTTATATTTTCAAGGAAGACGATGAGCCAATTTACCCATCTTCATTTGCATACAGAATATTCTTTACTTGATGGAGCCAATAAGCTTAAGGAATTAGCTAAAACCCTTAAAGAGCAGGGTGCTACAAGTGTAGCCATGACAGATCATGGTAATATGTTTGGAGCAATTGATTTTTATCAGACTATGCGTTCTGAGGGATTAAAACCCATCATAGGTCTTGAAGCGTATTTGCATAATCATGAAGATATTTCAGATAAAAGCTCGCGTCAAAGATTTCATCTTTGCTTATATGCAAAAAATGAGGTTGGTTATCAAAATTTAATGTATCTAAGTTCTCAAAGCTATATCAAGGGTTTGTATTATTATCCACGCATCAATAAAAAGCTTTTGGAAGAGCATAGCGAAGGGCTTATCTGTTCTTCGGCTTGCTTGCAAGGTGAGGTAAATTGGCATTTAAATATTCATAGTGAAAGAAATGTTCGTTTTGGAGCCAAGGGTTATGAAGCGGCTAAGGAAGCGGCTTTATGGTATAAAAAAGTTTTTGGCGATGATTTTTATTTTGAAATTATGCGTCATGGTATAGGAGATCAAAGAGCCATAGACGATGATATTATAAGACTCTCAAAAGAATTGAATATTAAAATTATTGCTACAAATGATACCCATTATACTTTTAAGGAAAGAGCGGCTGCCCATGAAGTATTTATGTGTATTGCTATGGGCAAAAAGCTGAATGATCCTGATCGTTTACGCCATAGTGTTCATGAATTTTATGTCAAATCTCCAGCGCAAATGAGCGAGCTTTTTGCTGATATACCTGAAGCTATTGAAAATACTCAAGAAATTGCTAATAAATGTAATTTAGAGCTAAATTTAGGAAATCCCACTCCGCCAAATTTTAAATTCACAAGAGAATATGCAAAAGAATATAATATAAGCTTGCCCGAAGAGGGTAAAGAATTTAGTTTTGATAATGATGATGTGGTTTTTGATGAGCTTTGCAAAAAAGGACTTGAGGAAAGGCTAAAATTCGTTGATATAAGCAAGCATGAAGAATATAAAACAAGGCTCGAAGTCGAAATCAATATCATAAAAAAAATGAAATTTTCAGGCTATATGCTAATCGTTCATGATTTTATCAAAGTGGCTAAAGATAAAGGAATTCCTGTAGGTCCTGGAAGGGGTTCAGCTGCGGGTAGTTTGGTCGCTTATTCTTTGAAAATCACGGATTTAGATCCTATTCCTTATAGTTTGCTTTTTGAGCGTTTTTTAAATCCAGAACGCGTATCGATGCCCGATATTGATGTGGATTTTTGTCAAGATAGACGCGCAGAAGTGATTGATTATGTGATTGATAAATACGGAGCCGATAAGGTTGCACAGGTTATTACTTTTGGTAAGCTTTTGGCTCGTGGAGTGATTCGTGATGTGGCAAGGGTTTGTGATATGAGTATTCCTGATGCAGATGAACTTGCCAAGCTTATACCTGAAGAACTTAAAATCACTCTTGATGCAGCTTACGAAAAAGAACCAAAGATTAAAGAATTTATAGAGCGTCACCCAAAGGGTCCTGAAGTTTGGGAGTATGCTAAGGCTCTTGAAGGACTCAATAGAAATGCAGGTATGCACGCAGCAGGTGTTGTGATTTCTAATGAAAGTTTATGGAAAAAAACTCCTCTTTTTAGACAGAGTAAAAACGATGAAAGACATTTAGTTACACAATACTCTAAAGATCATTTAGAGGATGTAGACTTAATCAAATTTGATTTCTTGGGTTTAAAAACCTTAACTTTGATCAACAATGCTATTAAACTCATTAAAAAGCGTTACAATAAAGACATAATCTGGGAAGCTATCGATGTAAACGATGCTAAAGTTTATAAAACCATACAGAGTGGGAATACCTTAGGAATATTTCAAATAGAATCAGGCGGAATGCAAAACTTAAATGCAAGATTAAAGCCTGAGCGTTTTGAAGATATTATCGCGGTTCTTGCTCTTTATCGCCCAGGTCCTATGGAATCAGGAATGCTTGATGATTTTATAGATAGGAAACATGGGCTTAAAAAGATAGAATATCCATTTGATACTCTTGAAAGTGTATTAGAGCCTACATACGGGATTATTGTCTATCAAGAGCAAGTTATGCAAATTGTTCAGATTATAGGAGGATTTTCACTAGGTGGTGCTGATGTGGTGCGCCGCGCTATGGGCAAAAAAGATCCTGAAAAAATGAAAAAATTAAAAAGTGAATTTGCTGATGGTGCTGAAAAGCAGGGTTATGATAGAGTAAAAGCCGAAGAGCTTTGGGAATTGATTGTTAAATTTGCAGGATATGGTTTTAACAAATCTCACTCTGCGGCTTATGCCTTGATCACTTTTCAAACAGCGTACTTAAAAACCTACTATCCTAGTGAATTTATGGCAGCATTGCTAACAAGTGAAGAAAATAATGTCGATAAAATCGCTGTTTATATCGATGAAATGAAAAAAATGAATATCAAACTTCTTCCACCTTCTGTTAATAAAGCCATACGCGAATTTAGTGCAGTAGAGCAAGAAGATGGTAAAGATGCTATTGTTTATGGACTTGGAGCTATTAAAAGTGTGGGAATTCCTGCAGTTGAAAATTTACTCGAAGCAAGAGAGCGAGGCGAATTTAAAAATATTGATGATTTTTTAAGCAGGATAGAGCCTACAAAGATCAACAAAAGAACCCTAGAAAGTCTTATCAAAGCGGGTGCTTTTGATGAATTTGGCTATACGAGAAAGTGCTTGTTTGATAATATGGACAATTTAACCGAAGGCTCTAAAAAAATGGCCGATGCAAGAAAAAATGCAGCAAGTTCTCTTTTTGGAGAAGATGAATTAACTGTTGGTTTGCAAGTTAATATAGTGGCTAAGAATGAAGAATTTGAGGTTATGGAAAAACTTGAATTTGAAAAAGAGATTTTGGGAATTTATGTTTCAGGACACCCACTCGATCGTTTTTATGATAAATTTAAGGAAATAGATTATGTAAAAAGTATAGATTTTTCAACACTTAAAGGCAGTGGAGAAATTTTAAGCATAGGAAAGATTGAAAGCTTTAAATCTATGATGAGTAAAAATAATAAGCGTTATGGCAGGCTTGAGATATTGGATTTTTATTCTACTTTTGAAGTGACGGTTTTTGAGTCTAATATAGAAGAGATTGAAAATATTTTAAAAAATGAAGCCTCTAAAAATGAGGCTTATGGATTTTTATTAAGCTATAAAGCAGAGGAGGGCAAATTAGATAGCTTGGCTTTAAGATCAATTAAAACTCTAGAGGGGCTTCAAGAAGGAGAGATTAAGGCGGTAAAAAAATTTAACGCCAAGAAAAATACTCAAGAAAATAAAGATTTTATAGCAGAGCCTAAAGAATTTGAAAACAATATTATAGAACTTGATCTTTCAAGATTAAATCGAGAGCTTGTTTATGAAATTCACGAAATAGCAAGAAGTGCACATAATCCAAATGAAAAAGGCAATAAAAAGCTTGTCTTAAAGATCGTTAGCACTGGTTCTTGCTTGCTTTATCATACTGATTTTGTTATTTCTGATAGTGTTAGTGAAAAAATTATCAATAAATATGCAGGGTAAAGGATTAGGGGAGATTTTATTTTAAATTTTTAAATAAAATACTTCCAAGCCTTACCATATTAGATCCACACTTAATGGCGATTTCAAAGTCATTACTCATCCCCATGGAGCAAATTTTAGCTCCGTGTTTTTGAAGTTTTTCATAGATTTTATAGGTTGTTTCAAAACTTTTTTCAATTTCTCTTTGATCTTCGCTGTGTGAACCTATGCTCATAACTCCACAAAGATTTAAATTAGGACATTCTTCTTGAATTTGTAAATATTCTTCTATAGCTTGATCCGGATTAAGTCCGCTTTTGCTGAGTTCATTGGCACTATTGATTTCTAGTAAGGTATCTAGTTTATAATTTAGTCTTTTATCCATGGCTTTTGCTATTTTTAATCCATTACAAGAATGCCAGAGTATTGGTTTTTGCTTGATTAAAAGATTGATTTTATTGCTTTGTAGCGTTCCTATAAAATGCCATTTTATATTTAAATCTTTTTTATCAAGAATTTCTTTTTTTTGTACTAGGGCTTGAACTTGATTTTCTCCAAATTCTGTAATTCCTTGAGTAAAAAGTTTTTCGATAATATTTGCATCAACATATTTGCTTGCTGCTACAAGACGGATATTTTTGGTTTTTTCTAAAATTTGTTCTAAAGTCATTTTTATAAAAAGAGAAGCCCTAGATTAGGGCTTTTATCATTGTAATAAGCTAGCAATTTTGCTTTGAAGTTGCATGTTAGATTGTGCAGCGACGAAAGCAGCTGCATTTTCTTTTAGGTAATTGCTATTAAAATCATTGACATTTTTTGCCATATCATTATTCAGCAAATTATTTTCAGCTGCTTTAGTATTGATGCTATTTTGCACACTAGCATTGATATTAGAAGTGATGGCATTGATACTCGATCCTATTTCACTTCTTAAAGCACCAAGTTGATCCATAAAATTTGTAATACTGTCTTGATTATCTATGCTAAGACCACTAGTTGTCAATGGATTTAAATTGGTCGTTTCAGTTCCACTTCCTACTACAAAATTCATAGTTTGGAATACATTTTTTCCATTATAGGTAGCATTATTAAAAGAATCATTGATGGACTCTTGTATGCGTGTTGCTTCTGTTCTTAGCATGCTTTTTTGAGAATCACTTAATGCTGCATTATTCATCTTTACGGAGAGTTCATTAAGTCTATCAGCACTTTGAGAAATATTTGTCAGGCTTGCATCTGCAATTTGTAAAACACCAATAGCATCATAGGCATTTGCGATACCTTGATCTATAGTGCTTGATTGAGATCTTAAAGAATCAGCAATAGCTAAATTAGCACTATCAATCCCACTTATCGCACGGACAGCTGCAATGTTTTCTAAAGCTTTTTCACTAGCTTTTTGAGCATTATTTAAATAATAATTTTGTTGCATCATGCTTGCATCAGAGATCATCATAGCCTACTCCTCCTTATAAATTTTTATTGGATTTTAGCATTTTTTTGCTATTTTAAAGCTTAAGAAATATAGAAAAACTTGCATTAATAAAATAATTTTTATAACCACTTCGCTTGCATTATGTATACTAAGAAATTCTTGGCTTTTTGTAGCTTGTTCGCCCAAATTTTGAAGTTCAATAATGGTATTTGTAAAATACAAAACAAACACTAAGCTCAAAATTAAAATGAGTATAGTAAACATTAATTTTGAGAATTTAATCTGAAATTTCATATCTTCTTTTGCAAAAGAATAGATTTCAAATAATAAATTAATAATAGAAACAAAAATTAACAAATATCCCATTTTAATGAAAATTTGAGTCATCATTAAGCCACTTTGAAAATGACTTAAAACTCCCTCGCCTATAAGGTTAGCTGGGTAAAAAATTACTGGTGCAACAACTATGCCAAGTATAAGCTCTATGCCAATCATAGCTGCAAGTAAAAATAGATTGATTGCTTTCAATTTTTCTCCTTAATTTTTTAACTTATCATATCATACAAAGCTTATTTTTTAGCAAATTGAGCGACAAAAGCACGATCATATCCTTGTTCATCTTGAAAAAATTCAGCTTGAAAATTTTTTTGATATAAAATTTGTTTTAAAATTACTTTTTGATCATAGCCAAATTCGCATGCTAAAAATTTAACCTTTCTTTCAAAGGAGAAAGTTATAATTTCTTCTAAAATTTCATATCCTTTTTCTCCTCCAAATAGGGCTTCTTTTGGTTCGTTTTGTACCCAAAGATCTATGGGGTATGAATTTTGGATATAGGGAGGATTTGAAAAAATAAAATCATAATTTTCTTTTATTTGTTTAAAATCACAAAGTTTAAAGTCGATTAAATGTTCAACTTTGTGTAATTTAGCATTTTCTAAGGCTAATTGTAAAGCTTTGGGGTTGATATCACAAGCTGTAATTTTTATTCCCAATTCTTTAGCTAAAACTATACTTAAAATTCCGCTTCCAAAGCCTATTTCTAATATATTTTGAAAATTATTATTTTTGCAAATTTTAAGAACTTGTGAAAGTAAAATTTCGCTATCATAGCGTGGGATTAAAACCCCTTTTTTTACTTTAAATTCCAAGCCCCAAAAATCTGCTTTTTCAAAGATGTATTCAAAAGGTTCCCCTGATTGAAAGCGTTTGATAAGTTCAAAATAGGGCTTGGAATCAAATTCTAGATCTTGATTTAAAAAAATCCAAGTCCTATCTTTTTTTAGATATTCACAAAGTATAAATAAGGCTTCATTTTCGTGTTTTTCAAGTCTAGTTTTAGCTTCTATAAGAGCGTTTTTTATGGTCAAGAAAGAGCCTTGATTCTATCACTAATGCTTGGATGACTAAGATAAAAAAAGGTATAAATCTTGCTTGTTTTAATAAAAGCTTTATTTTCTCTTGCTAGAGCTAAGAGTGCATTCTTCATATCTTCTTTGCTTGTAACTTTAGCTCCGTGTTGATCTGCTGCAAATTCATTTTTTCTACTTAAGGCATTTATTAAAGGAGAGATGATAAAACTAAAAATATTTGCAAATATAAACAAAAGAGCAAAAACACCCCCATTAACTCCTTCTAGATGGCTTTCTTGATATACAAAATCAGGCAAATGGGCAAAAATAAAGAAAAGTAAAAACATAGTGATTGCCCCATTGATTAGGGCTTTTATTATATCTTTGTGAACAAAATGTCCAAGTTCGTGCCCTAAAACTGCTAGAAGCTCTCTTTCGCTTAAGGCTTTTAAAAGTGTGTCAAAAAGCACCACTCTTTTGCTTTTAAAAAGCCCACCAAAATAAGCATTTAAACGCTTATCTCTTTTACTAGCATCAATCACATAAACCCCATTCGCATTAAAGCCACATTGTTTCATTAGATCATTGATTTTACTTAGCAAATTTTCATCTTCTAATTTTTCCATTTTGTTAAATATAGGAGCGATTAGAGTAGGATAAATAACATTTATGATCACTATCACACAAAAAGCAAAAATAAAGGCCGCAAGCCACCAAAAAGTACCAAAAAAATCATAGCAAAAAAGTAGGGCATAAAGGATTAAAAATCCAAAAATCAAAGTTAAAATAAGGCTTTTTATAGTGTCTTTGATAAAAAGTTTTAAAGTCATATTTGAAAAACCATGAGCCTTATCTTTAACAAAGCTTTCATAAATGCTTAGAGGCAAATTTAAAATACTTGTGATAATTAAAAAAGCAAGTAAAAATAGAGTATTTTCAAGGCGAGAGTTTTCGCTGATTAATAGTTCTTTTAAGTAAAGAAATCCAAAACCTATCCATGCGATATTAACAATCAGCATATAAAAATTTGAAAAAAGCTTGAATTTTTCATTTTCTATAGCAATATCGGCTGCGTTTTGATAGTCTTTTTCGCTTAAAATTTGAGCTTGTTTGTCTTTTTCTCTTTCTAAGAAACGAATTTGAGCATAGGAAATCCAAGATAAAAGTGCTGTGTAAAGACATAAAATTGCAATTAAAGTCATTTATTTTTTCCTTGATTTATTTTTTGCGAATTCTAGCTTAAAATAATGAAATAAAGTTAATAGTTTAAAATCTAAAATAATATTCTTTTCAACTAAGTTGGTGTATATTTATAAAAAAGGATTAAAGAATGTTTTTTAAGAAAAAGATTTCACAAAAGCAAAAAGAAAAGCCTAAAATTCCAATCAATGATGTGATTTTAGATGACAGGCTTTGTAAGTTTAAAAATAAAGTACAAAAGATAAGCAAAGATGAAGCTTCGGCAAGTCTGCTTGCTAGACAATTAAGCAGACTTGTTAGGGCTAATAAATTTTAATTTTGACATTTTTTCTTAGGTCTAAAAACTTGAATTACTTCATCATTTCCCTCTATACAAGCTCCACCTATTAAATCAATACAATAAGGTATTGCAGGAAATACAGGCTCTAGACATTCTGCTATGGCTTTAGGATTGCCAGGTAGATTGATGATAAAAGATTTATTGCGAATTCCTGCACTCTGTCTTGAAAGTATAGCTGTTGGGACATATTTTAAACTTTCTAAGCGCATAAGTTCTCCAAAACCTGGCATCATTTTATCACACACGGCTTCCGTGGCTTCTGGGGTTACATCACGAAGTGCTGGACCTGTACCTCCGCTTGTAACAATCAAATCGCATTTTTTTTCATCTGCTAGATAAAGTAATTTTTTAATGATCAAATCATAATCATCAGGGATTAATTCTTTATGATAAATAATATCATTTTTTATATATGAATTTAACACTCTTTCAATTTCAGCAGTGGCTTTATCTTCGTATATACCACTACTTGCTCTATCGCTTAGGGTTAAAATTCCTATGTTTATTATATCCATTGTTTCTCCTTAATAAATTTTTATAACCATCCTTTTTTCTTGAAAACAACCAAAGGTAAAATGATAGAAATTACCATCACGCCAAGCACTATGGGATAAGCATAGTGAAGTTCAAGTTCGGGCATGAATTTAAAATTCATACCATAAACAGTTCCTATTAAAGTAGGTGGCATCATGGCAACAGTTGCAACGGTGAAAATTTTAATGATTTTGTTTTGTTCTATGTTGATTTGGCTGGCTAAAATGGTTTGGATATTATCTAAGATATTAAGTTGCGAAACGCTAAATTCAACCAAAGAATTTAAGTCTTTTAAAACTATAGTGAGATTTTGTTTTATATCTTTATC
The DNA here is from genome assembly GCF_017846595.1 of Campylobacter sp. JH23. Classification (NCBI taxonomy): domain Bacteria; kingdom Pseudomonadati; phylum Campylobacterota; class Epsilonproteobacteria; order Campylobacterales; family Campylobacteraceae; genus Campylobacter; species Campylobacter sp. JH23. Next base: position 257,546 of record NZ_JAEQBP010000003.1, read on the forward strand.
GATTTTATCGCTTTTTAGCAAAGAAGTCATAGCGCGACGCTTATCAAACAAAGAATCTCTTACGCGCATATTAAGCTCTTGCAAACTTGAAATATCCTTTAGCATTTCATCATAACTATATTCATCTTTTTTTTCTAAAACACTTGTTCTTAAGCGTCTTGCTTCTTTATCTATCCATTCTAGTAAATCCGCATCTTTTTCAACGCGTACTTCAAACATTTTATCAATAATATCAAAACCATCTTCAAAATTCTTCGGACTAGCTAAAATCCTTGCTTGAATTTCTTCAAAAGTGCTAAATTCGTTATATCTTATAGTAAATAAGATATTTTTAGCGGTAGCAAAAGTAACAATTTCTGTGCGAAGCTTGATTAAATTCCTATCTTCTTCATCACTTTTAAGATCTCTTACTAAAAAATGAGCATTGATGGTTATTGTCGCATTATCTTCCCAATATTTTGCGCTAAGTTCTATTTCTTCCCTTTCTTCTTTTGTAGGAAACTCAAGATTAAATTCACTTGATATAAAAGCAATTTCTGCTACACTTGGATGAAGTAAATCAATCCATAAAATATTTTGTGGTAGTTCTTGACTATCGAGATTAAAATTGATTCTTTGAACTAAAGCATTTTGAGTTTTGATATAAATATAAAGCATGATCGCTCCTTGTTTATGACTTTAAAATTATAACCTTGTTTGCTTAAAAATTAACTTGTTTCTAAAATGTTTCTAAAACTCATTAAATTTCCAAAATATTTTTTGAAAGGAAAAAAATGAGTAAGAAATTTTTCTTAAGTTTAGGTCTTGTTGCTTTATTGTTTTCAAATTCACAAGCTATTGATGAGAATTTGATTAAAGCTGCGCAAGCAGAAGGTAGGGTAAATTCTTTAGCTATGCCTGATACTTGGGCAAATTGGAAGGATACTTGGGCAGATCTTAAAAATCTTTATGGCATAGAACATAGCGATACAGATATGAGTTCAGCTCAAGAAATTGCTAAATTTAAAGCCGAAAAGAAAAATGCAAGCGGTGATATAGGGGATGTAGGGGCTTCTTTTGGAGAGATAGCGGTTAAACAAGGAGTAGCTCAGCCTTTTAAGACAAGTTACTGGGATCAAATTCCAACTTGGGCTAAAGATAAAGATGGAAATTGGCTTTTAGCTTATACAGGAACCATAGCTTTTATAGTCAATAAAGATGTAGTAAAAGATATACCTAAAACTTGGCAAGATTTGCTTAAGGGAAATTATAAAATTACCGTAGGTGATGTAAGTGTAGCGGCTCAAGCTGTGAGTGCAGTTTTGGCAGCTAATTATGCCTTAGGTGGGGATGAAAAAGATTTAAGTCCTGCTTTAGCTTTTTTTAATACTTTAGCCAAACAAGGAAGACTTGTAAATAATGATGTAAGTATAGCCAATCTTGAAAAAGGTGAAGTTGAAGTGGGTTTAGTTTGGGATTTTAATGGTTTAGGCTATAGAGATAAAGTGGGCAAAGATCGTTATGAAGTTTTAATCCCTGCTGATGGTAGTGTTATTTCGGGTTATACAACTATTATCAATAAATACGCAAAACATCCAAATGCGGCTAAATTAGCCCGTGAGTTTATACTTTCTGATAAAGGACAAATCAATCTAGCAAAAGGTTATGCAAGGCCAATAAGAATTGATCATATTACCTTGCCAGATGATATAAAAGCTAAACTTTTACCAAGTGAGCAATACAAAAATGCAAGAGCAATCAAAGATCAAAAAGCTTGGGAAAAAAGCGCTAAAGAATTGCCACAACTTTGGCAAGAAAAAGTTATAGTGGATATGAAATAAAGGAGATTGGATGAAAAAGGTTATTTTAACAAGTGCTATGCTTTGCAGTGTTTTATTTGGAGTTCAAGAGTATGAGGCCAATTTAGCAGGGCATATTATCATAGATTCTAAAAGTACAGTAAAACCTCCTAAGGATGCTCCTGATTTTTTTAAAACTTATGGGAAATTTGCAAATATCACTAGAGAAGAAAAAATTGGAACTTTTAAATCTAAGGGAAACAGGGAGACAGATTTTTATTTACCTTTTAAAAATCAACCTATACAAGGACATAGTGGGATAAAATATATTCCAAAAAAAGATGTTTTTTGGGTGATTAGTGATAATGGCTTGGGTAAAAAGTATAATTCTTATGATGCCATGCTTTATGCTCACGAGTTTAAATTTGATTTTAAAAATTCAAAATACGAACTTTTAAAAACAGTTTTTTTTAAAGATAGTGATAAAAAATACCCCTATCCTATAACCACCGAAACAACCAAAGAAAGGTATTTAAGTGGGGCTAATTTTGATACTGAGAGTATACAGGTTATCAATGATGAATTTTATATAGGTGATGAATTTGGTCCTTATTTGCTTCATTTTGATAAGAATGGGAATTTAAAAGAAGTTTTTGATGTGTATGTGGAGGGTAAAAAACTTATTTCTCCTGATAATCCAAGTTTAAAATTTAGCGATAAGCCTGATGGAGAAAATGAGAAATTTAATATCAAGCGTTCTAAAGGCTTTGAAGCTATGGCAAGCTCTAAAGATGGTTCTAAACTTTATTTGCTTTTAGAAGGAAGCATTTATAATAACAACGCTTATGAGAATGAAAAAGGCAAAGAATATCTAAGAATCATAGAATTTGATGTAAAAAATAAAAAATTCACCGGAAAAACTTATAAATATTTCTTAGAAGATAAAAGCCATTCCATAGGTGATTTTAATATGATAGATGATAAATACGGCATCATCATAGAAAGAGATCAAAAAGAAGGCACTAAAGATAAGGTTTGCAAAGAAGGTGAAGATACTAAGCATTGTTTTAATAATGTAGCCCAATTTAAAAGAATTTACAAGGTTAAATTAGATGATAAAACCCATGAAGCTCAAAAAATTTCTTATATAGATCTTTTAAATATTAAGGATAGAAATAAAATTTCTAAAAAGCCTTTGGTAAATGATAAATTTGTTTTTCCTTTTGAAACCATAGAAGGTGTGGATATAGTAGATGACTCTCATATAGTCGTAGAAAATGACAATAACTTTCCTTATTCTTCAAGTAGAGAACCTAATAAAACTGATGATAATGAATTTATTTTACTTGAAGTAAAAGATTTTTTAAAGAGCAAATGATGTCCAAAGTTATTTTAGTTGTGCTTGATGGCTTAAATTGTAAAAGTGCTAGTATAAATATGGGATATTTAAATGCGCTTTGCAAAGAGAATTTAGGCAAATTTTATTCTTTAGAATGCGAACTTCCTAGCATGTCTCGTCCTTTATACGAGTGCTTATTAACAGGCGTAAAGCCTGTTTTAAGTGGGATAATTAATAATAAATTGAGTTTTTCAAAACAAACAAGCATTTTTGACCTTTGCAAAGAACAAGGCTTAAAAGCTGGAGGCGCAGCTTATCATTGGGTTTTTGAGCTTTATAATAAAAAAGAATTTATTCCTTCTTTACATCGCCACATAGAAGATGAAAATTTAACTTTACCTTATGGACATTTTTATTATGAAGATGATTATTTAGATTCTCATTTATTTGCAGATGGGGAGCATTTAAGAAACAAATATAATCTAGATTTTACTCTTATACATTCTATGAATATAGATGATGCAGGACATAAATTTGGCTCACACTCTATTGAGTATGCTAATAAAACCAAAAAAGTTGATATTTTGATTTCTGAGTATTTGCCTACTTGGTTAGAACAAGGTATTAATGTAATCATCACAAGCGATCATGGTATGACAGAGGGTAAAAGTCATGGAGGCTTAAGTGAAGATGAAATTTTAGTGCCTTTTTTCACTTTTGGTAGTGCTTTTTCGTATGAAAATGCCAAGATAAAACAGGATGAAATTTGTGGCAGTATCTGTGAAATTTTAGGACTTAAACACGATAAGAGATATAATGATGAAATTTTAAAGGCCAAAAAATGAAAGAAAAATTTCTAGCATTTTTAAGTATTTTACCTTTTTTTATAGTTTTTACTTTTTTTATGATAGCACCTTTGATTTGGATTGTTTTTAATGCTTTTTATGTAGAAGAGGATGAAATTTATTCTTTAGCCAATTTTATACATATTTTTGAGTCCAAATTCTATCTACAAAGCATTATAAATTCTTTACAAATCAGTTTTATTTCTAGTATTTTTGGACTTTTAATAGGGCTTTTGGCGAGCTATTCTTTATTTGTTTTAGCTCCATCAAAAATATGTAAATTTCTTTTTTCTTTAAATACCATGATAAGTAATTTTTCAGGAGTTCCTTTAGCTTTTGCTTTCATTATAGTTCTTGGAAGCAATGGTGTAGTTAATGTGTTTTTGAAAAATTTAGGCATAGAGCCTTTTGTTAGTGTTTATGCTAATTTCGGGGTAAATATTGTTTATGTGTATTTTCAAATTCCTTTGGCAATCTTGCTTTTGCTTCCAGCTTTTAAAAGTCTTGAAAATTCACATTTAAATGCTTGTAAAATGTTAGGTGGAGGCAATTTTTTATATTGGTTAAAAATAGCTTTGCCTTTGCTCGCTCCTGCTTTGTTTGGTGTTTTTGTGATTTTATTTGCCAATGCTTTTGGAGCTTATGCGACTATTTATGCTTTAAGTTCGGGAAATTTTAATGTCGCTCCTGTAAGAATCGCTGCTTTAATCGCAGGCGATATCAATCTTGATCCTTATATGGCTAGTGCTTTAAGTATCATTATAACTATTATCATGCTTGTTGTTACCTTTATAGCCAATTTCCTTTCTAAAAAATATCATTTTAAGGTGCTTTAAATGAATGAAAATTTGAGTTTAAAAGCTAAAATTTATCATTATGCAGTTTTGTTTTTGGTTTTTTTGTTTTTAGCTTTGCCTTTAATGGCTACTTTTTTATATTCTATTTCCACTTCTTGGGGTGTAAGTGTTTTGCCTGATGATCTTACGCTTAAATGGTATCAAGAACTTTTTCATGACGAAAGATTTTTACTTGCTCTTTGGCATTCTTTGCTTGTTTGTGTGGGCAGTATTTTACTTTCTGTGATTCTTGTTTTTCCTTTGGTTTTTGTGCTAAATTATTATTTTTTAAAATTAAAAGCCTTTGTAAATATACTTATTATCATGCCTTTTGCTGTACCTCCTATAGTTAGCTGTGTGGGGCTTTTGCAACTTTATGCTGACAATATAGGAGGCACAGCTTGGATACTCATTTTTACTTATTTTACTATAGCTTTGCCTTTTATATATAGGGCTTTAGATAATGCTATGTCTAATGTCAATTTAAATGAACTCATCGCATCTAATGCTATGCTTGGAGGTTCTTTAATGGGAGCGATTTTTAAGCTTGTCTTGCCTAATTTAAGAAATGGAATTTTGGTGGCAGTTTTTTTAAGTTTTTCTTTTTTAATAGGCGAATTTTTATACGCAAATATTCTTGTAGGAAGTGCTTATGAGACTTTGCAAGTTTATCTTTATAATATCAAAAATCAAAGTGGGCATTATTCTAGTGCTTTGGTAATAGTTTATTTTGTGTTAATTTTTATAACAACTTTTATAGCTAGTTTGATTAAGGAGTAAAAAATGGCTTATTTAAAGATTAAAAATTTTAAAAAAGCTTATGGGGATAAAATTATTTTTGAAGATATTAATTTTAGTGCTAAAAAGGGTGAGTTTATAACCCTTTTGGGCCCAAGTGGCTGTGGAAAATCCACTCTTTTAAGGTGTATAGCAGGGCTTAGCCAAATTAATGGAGGAAAAATTTCTTTAAATGATAAAGATCTTACTAAATTAAGTCCTCAAAAAAGAAATATAGGTATGGTTTTTCAAAATTACGCTCTTTTTCCAAATCTTAACGTTTTTGAAAATGTAGCTTTTGGTTTAAAGATCAAAAAAATGGATAAAAAGGACATAGAAAAAAGAGTGAAAAAAATGTTAAAACTCGTCGAGCTTGAAGAATACGCTAAAACTTATCCACATAAGCTTTCAGGCGGACAAATGCAAAGAGTGGCTTTAGCAAGATCTTTGGTGACTAAACCTGATTTACTTTTGCTTGATGAGCCTTTATCGGCACTTGATGCTAAAATTCGTAAGCATTTAAGGGTGCAAATTAAAGAAATTCAAAAAGAACTTGAACTCACCACTATTTTTGTAACGCACGATCAAGAAGAAGCTTTAGAGTTATCCGATAGGATTATTTTAATGAATGAGGGTAAAATCATACAAAATTCCAACGCAAACAATCTTTATCTTTTGCCAGAATCTCATTTTGTGGCTAGCTTTATAGGAAATTACAATATTTTAAGCCCTAAAGAGCTTGATAGCTTGGGTTTAAAACACGATTTTAAAAAAGATATAGCCTTGCGTCCTGAAACCATAGAAATTTCTAACGAAGGCTTAGAGGCTAAGATCAAAGAAAAATCATTGCTAGGTAATATCATACGCTATAGGGTTAGAGTGCAAGAAATTGAATTTAAGGTAGATACTTTAAATTTTAGCACTCATAGTACTTATGAAGCAGGTGATAAAATCGCTTTAAAATTCAATCTTTCTTTAGCAAAAGAGTTAAAATGAAGCTTGTTTTATTTGATTTAGATGATACTTTAATACAAGGCGATAGTGCTAAACTTTGGCTTAAATTTTGTGTTGAAAAAGGTTTTTTACCTCAAGAATATTTAGAAAAAATCGTTTTTTATCAAAAACAATATCAAGAAAAAAAGCTTGATATGGATGAATTTATGACTTTTTTCTTCAAAGTGTTAAGGGTAAAAATGAAGATAGAATTTCATCTTTAGTAGATGAATTTATAAAAATTTATATAAAACCTTATGAAAAAGCTAAAGAACTTATAATCAAATATCAAGATCAAAGGTGTATTATAATTTCAGCTACGGCTGAATTTTTAGTTAGAAAAATCGCCTCTTTTTTGGGAGTGAGAGAAAGCATAGCCATAAAATGCGAGCGTGTGGGTGATAAATTTAGTGGAAAAGCTTACGGGATTTATAGCTTTAAGGAAGGCAAGGTTTTAAGACTTAAGGAATATTTGAGTAAAGATTATGAAAAATGGATGAAAGATTCTTATTTTTTTAGTGATTCTATCAATGATTTACCTTTACTAGAGTCTGTTAGCAAAGCCTTTGTATGTAATGGCGATGAAAAAATTTTAAAAATTGCAAAAGAGAGAAAATATGAAATTTTAACTTTTTAAGCTATAAGCGTGAAAATTCACGCTTATTCTAATTCATATTTTTTAATTAAAGTATCATAAAATCCATCAGTTTTTGCTTCATCTATGCCTTTGTTAAATATTTCAATAATATCTTTTTGTTTATTTTTATCAAAAGCAAAACTAAAGCCTTCTCCTCCATCTGTTTCTTGGTAGAAACTTACCAATTCTGGATTTTCAGCTAAAAAACCTTTAGCAGTATCTTGATCAGCTACAATAGCATCGATTTTGTTGTTTTTTAGTGCTAAAACAGCTATGTTTAAATCTTTATTGCTTTGCACTTGTGCATTTTTGATAGCTTTTGCAGTATTTTCTTGTAAAGTTCCTAATTGAACTCCTATTTTTTTGCCTTCTAAATCATTTTTTGTTTGAAGAGAGTCGTTGTTTTTTAGCTTAAGATAAAGATTTTTACTCATATAGTAAGGTTTGGTAAAATCAACACTTTGTCTTCTTTCATCAGTTGCGCTCATAGCTGAAGCAATCATATCAATCTTACCTGATTTGAGAGCAGGAATCAATCCATCAAAATTGGTTTCAACCCAAACAATTTCAATACCATTTTTTTTAGCAATTTCTTCAATCAAATCAGTATCAAAACCCGTAAGTTTAGAATCTTGCTTAAAATTAAAAGGTTTATAATTTGGAGCAGTTCCAACCTTTAAAGTGAGTGTAGTATTAGCTTCATTGCTTGCATTATTTTCTGTTTTAGTGTTTTGGCAAGCCACCAAAAATAAGCCCGTGAAGGCAACTAAGAAAGCGGTTAAAAACTTTTTCATTGTTTTCCTTTATAGTAAAATTTTCTCTATGATTATATCAAAGTTAGCTAGCCAATTGGCAAAAAAATCCAGTTTTTAATTTTTTGCCAAAATTAATTAAAAAAATAATTTATTTAATCCTCCTTTAAGCTTAATTGGTTATACTTTCATTTCCTTTTTCAGAAAAGGACTTAAGATCTTTAAATTATAGTCTAAAGTTAACTAAAGTTAAATTAAGATTTTATAAACCCTATGTT